>JBBITC010000001.1:0-9124 GCA_037440965.1 Candidatus Aenigmatarchaeota archaeon
AATCAACGTTAAATATATTTAAATTTTTATACCTCAGCCTTAGGTATTTCTTCTGGCAATCCTTTTCTCTTTCTTATACTTCTTATTACCTCATCCCTTAATTCATTTGGCAATTTTTCAAAAACAGTTTCTATCAAGCTATAAAAGCCTCTACCAGAAGTTGCAGATTTTAACGAAGCATCAAAACCAAACATATCTGATACAGGAATCTTTGCTATTATCACACTAGTCCCTCTCTCTTCCTTCATATCCAAAATTTGACCCCTTCTATTTTCAACCTCTCTTGTAGCTTCACCCATAAGTTCTGTAGGAACATCAATTCTTATTATCTGCTTTGGCTCAAGTAATGTTGCGTTTGCTTTAAGCATAGCTTGCCTTATAGCATATCTTATAGCAGGCATTATTTGTCCTGGACCTCTGTGAACAGGGTCTTCGTGGAGTTCAGCATCTATTAGCTTTACTTTCACTTTTGTGCAAGGCTCTCTTGCTAGTGGCCCATCATCCATAACTTCTTTAAAAGCATCCTTAACCATTTCTATAACCTCATTCATAAATTGCACTCCCTTTGTTAGGTCAATAAACATGTTTTTATTATAAATCACAACTATCTTCTTTGCTTCATCATAATTCATCCCAAGACTAGAAAGTTTTTTGAACAAATCTAGCATTTTTGTTTTTACTTCTACAGTGCTTTGAATTTCACCTTCTTTCATAGCCTTGTATATGTTCTCTTCTAAAGGTTCGACTAACAAGTAAAACTTATTGTGTTTGTTTGGACTTTTACCCTCAATTTCAGGAGATTTTTCAAAAATTGTTTCTCTATAGACAACTATAGGTTTGCTCATTTCAACCTCTATTCCAAGTTCTTTTAACTTGTTTTCAACTTTAGCTTCTAAGTGCAATTCACCCAAACCAGAAACAAGATATTCCCCTGTTTCTTGATTTATTTTCACTTGTAAAACAGCATCTTCCTTTCCAATTCTTTTTAAAGCTTCAACAAGTTTTGGTAATTCCATAGGGTTTTTTGGTTCGATAGATTTTGTCACAACTGGCTCAAACAAGTGTTTAATTTCTTCAAAAGGTTCTATTATATGATCTGGCTCACAAACAGTTTCACCAGTAAAAGCATCAGGAATTCCAACTATAGCAGCAATGTTTCCTGCAGTAACTTCATCTACAGGTATTCTTAGAATTCCTTTATAAACTGCAACCTGCTGAATTTTTTCTTGTTTGTGTTGGTTAATCAAATAAACATCCTTTCCTTTAAAAATTTTTCCAGAAAAAATTCTTGCTGTAGCAACAAAACCAACATGCGGATCAGGAACAACTTTTGTTATTATCATTGTTAATTTTCCGTTTGGGTCACAAGCTAGCATCTGCTTTCCTATTTCTGATTCTAATTCACCTTTCCAAATTTTCTGAAGTCTGTACTTTTGGGCTTCTAAAGGATTTGGTAAATGTTTGATAATCATGTCAAGAACAACCTGATGCAAAGGAGCTTTTTTTGCTAGCTCGTCTTCCTTTCCTTGAAGAGTTAAATCAATAATTTCCTTAAAAGTTATTCCAGTTTTTTTCATGTAAGGAATGGAAATTGCCCAATTTTTAATAGCACTACCTATGGCAACCGAACCTTCCTGAACATTTACTAGCCACTTGTCTTTATATTCTGGTGGAGCATACTTTTGTATTAAAATGTTTACATCTCTGATTATTTCTTCAAACCTTTTTTGCATATCTTCAGGAGAAAGTTTTAATTCTTTGATAAGCCTATCAGTTTTGTTTATAAATAAAACAGGTTTAACATATTCTCTTAGTGCTTGTCTAAAAACAGTTTCAGTTTGAGGCATAATTGACTCAACTGCGTCAACCAACACGATACAACCGTCTACTGCTCTCATCGCTCTAGTCACGTCTCCCCCAAAATCGACATGCCCAGGAGTGTCCACTAAATTAATAAGATAATCCTCATTTTCATAATTATGTATCATAGAAACATTAGCTCCGTAAATCGTTAGTTGTCTTTTTCTTTCTTGTGGATCAAACCATGTTAACATCGTTTTTCCTATCATTTCTTCAGAAATCATACCTGCTAAGGCCGCTAATGAGTCTGTAAGTGTTGTTTTGCCATGATGAACAATCTCGTGAAGTTAGCAATGCTAACTTCATTGCGAGGCTGTAGCAACGTTACGAATTCTTTCTGGTTGTTTCATTACTTCTATAATTCTTTGAGTCATTTCTTTTTTTACCATAACATCTCCCCTATTTTGTATTATTTTATTTGTGTATCGAAAATTTATAGCGTTTATGAAATTTTGTGAAAGGTTTTCTAATTTCTTTGCTTTGTTCGGATGTGAAGAACCTATTAGTTTTTTAAAATTTAAAATATCAAATTTTTTATAAATTGCGATGGAAAATGCTCCAGAAAAGTGGTAAGGTCCTTTTGTAAGTATTCCCATTTCTTTTAACATATATTGAATATCTTTTAAAAAGTTAAAATTATTTTGTGATATTCTAACAGACCAGCGGCTTCTAGAATAAATCTTGCTAACATCTCCTTCAGCATCAAATAAACCTCTTATAAAAAATTTTTTATTTACTATATCTGCGTTTTTAATAACTTCTGGAATTTCACCAACCTTTATTTTTAATACATCCTTTAGAAATTTGAAAATTGGTTTGGACCGAATTGATAATATATAGCAATTTTTTGTTTTATGTTTCATTAAACTAGGATTTGAGTTAAAAATTTCTATAGTGAGTGGTTTAATTAATTTGTTTAAGGTATTTTTGTTATTTTCATAAATTCTTATTTGGCATTTGTTTTTGTGTGAGTCTAAATTTCCATCGCCAACTATCCAACCTATTAAATAAGATAGTTTAGGTGTAATAAATTTGGGTAATGTTATCATATTTGATTTACTATAACTCACTACTTTAAAATTGGTCTGATAAATTTTCTCCAGTTTTTCTTTAACTTCTTGTGAGCTTTTATTGCAATATCTTTTCCATAAGCTTAAAAATCTAAATAAAGTTTTTATTGAAATTGCTACTTTTCCATTTTTAACCGCATAGAAATGACTTGTGCTCATTTTAAGTTCCGCTGGTATTATTTTTCTTACACCTATAGTTTTATTTCTTTTTATAATCTCATTCCAAACTTCTTTAACAATGTGTTGTATATTCCACATAAAGATGGAATCTTGTTTATCCACTAATCTAAGTAAATAATTCTTTAAAGGTATCTTAGGTTCCTCTTGTATATTTGATAAATGCGATCTTAACTCTTCCATATCTTATCATTTCTGTTTTTTATTTATTATAAATTATAACCTCTTTTAGTAGGTAATTTTTATTTCCTATATTTTTATGCTTGTGTGTTATTCTTCATAATAAGTTTCCTCTTCTTCAAATGTTAACGGTTTAATGTCCAGCTGGTCTTCTGGTATTCCTATAGTTCGCCCGTATTTCTTTACTTCTTCTAAGTTATCAGAACTTACTCTGAATACTTTATGAGGGAAAATAACAATTACCTTACTTCCATCTCGATTGTATAAATGGGCATAATATCCTGGAAAAATTAAGTTTTCTTGAGTTTTTCTTATAACTTTTTCCAATTCACTTTCTTTAACAACTACTAAATAATGTGTCCAAGGGTTTGTTCTACTTTTCCTTGTTTTTAACACTTTAAATCTTTTTAAAAAAATTTTGATCTTTAAATTCTGTATCTAAAAAATTGCCATGATATTCCATTATCTTGCCCCTTCTGCCTCCCTTTCAATTCTTTCTTTTTCTTTTATCGCTTCACTTTTTGACGCATCATTATTATAAGCAGCAATTATTTCAGAAGTCAGAGCATCAACAATATTTTCCTTTTTTCCAAAGGCCTTTCTATAGGCTACTTGTACTATATTTTTTATAGCTAGATCAACCCTTCTTTGAGGGCTAGTAACAACAGCTCTTCTAACAATAATTCCTCCGAGCTGATAAGATGTTATTTCTTCTCTTAAAGCAGCATTTTCTAGTGCTCCAACCAAGACTTCTATTGGATTTTTCTTAGTTATTTTTTCAATATTTTCAAAAGTTTTCTTAACTATCTTATATTGAATTAAAGTTTTGCCAACACATCTTCCAGAAGTATAAACATGTTTTTTGCTCCTGTGACCAGGAACCATAAGCTTATTCATAAACCTTTCAACAATATTCATCTTTGATTTATGAAATTGTTGTTTTGCATGTTTCCCCCCAGAACGAGGAACAATAACTGGTTTAAGGTTTATGTATTTTTTTAAACCCAAATCCTTAACTTCTATTCCCTTTGTATCCCATTTTCCAAAAATTTTTATATCTTCCATTTTTTCACTCTACCTTAAATCTAGATTAAACCAAAAAATTCTTACTATTTTGGTTTTCATTTTTATTACCTAGTTGGTTTTTGCTTCTTGCCAGCTAAAATTTCACTCAAAGCAACGCCATTAACAGCAACAACTTTGTATTTAATCCCCCACATACTTCCTTTTGGTCCACCTTGTGCACCACCAATACTTTCTATCAAAACTTCATCATGTTCATTAATTATATCTATAGCACCTTCTCCAGGGACATGTGCAGTAACTTGGACATTATTCTTGAGGAGTTGAACTCTTACTGCCTTTATTAACCCTGAAGCTGGCTTTCTTTGTTCAACCCCTCTTTTATCAATAACAATTCCCATAGCTTGAGGGGCACCTTCTAAAGGATCTTTTTTCCATAGTTGAAGCATTCTTCTTTTATGGTGTATATCTTTCCACTTCATTTTTTTTCTTATTTTTTTCAACTTTCTTGCAGCAAACAAACCTCTTCCCATATTTTCACCATACAACTAAATTATTAACTTTATGATTTCTTTGAAATAGTTGTTTTAATATTTTTAAGTTTTTCTCGTCCCTTCCTATTACAATTGCCTTCTCTTTTTTATCGACTTTTACTTCAACAGTAATTAAATTGTTATCATTTTTTATTTTCACTTCATTTGCTTGCGGAATAAGGTTTTTGACAAAAGTTTTCAAGTCTTTAGAGAATTCAAATATTTTTATATTCTTTCCTATTACCTTTTCCGCATTTTTAACAACACTTCCATTTTTCCCTATAGCTATTCCAACCATTCCTTCTTCTATAACGAAATAAACAGTATTGTTCTCCTTATCTATCAGACAATCTTTAACTCTTACTCCAGTAAGATTTTCAAAAAGTGTTATAAGTCTTATCGTTTCTGTATCAAAAGTCAAACTCATAGCTATCCTTTAATCACTAAGGTCGTTACTGGAAACGGCTTGCCACACATAACACCTAACTCTTTACTGTCTTTAACAGTTTCCAATTTTATCCCATCAATTTTTGCAATATGTTCAATTTCTTTTTTTATTTTTTCAGGTGAATTTTCAGCAATGATAATCAATTCTGCTTTATTCATTTTTAAATATTTAACAGATTCTCTATAACCTATTATTGCTTTTTTATTTTTTATTGCTTCTTGAAGCATTTTTGCTAGACTCATTGTTCTTCCTCTTCAAACTTTGCTACCAACTCGAACATTCCTGTTCCAGACGGGACTACCTGTCCAATCATAACATTTTCAAAAATTCCTTGGAAGTTATCAACTTCGTTTCTGACCGAAGCCTTAACCAAATGTTTGATCGTTTCTTCAAAAGCAGCCCTTGCTAAAATAGAAGATTTAGCACCCGCAACTCCATATCTTCCTATAGGTTTTATAACCCCACTTCTTGTCATTATATCTCCAACAAGCATGAGATGACGAACATCAACATTTAAACCTTGCTCTTGCAAAGTTTTAAATGCTTCATTTATTATTAGATTCCTTGCAGCTTCTATTCCAAGAACTCTAGCAGTTTCATAAATATCGTTTGTTATAGTTTTTGTAGCATCAACTTCCTTGATTTTTAAAACTTCTTCCAAGTTCGAACCTATTGTTGTAATAATCCAATCATCACCTTCTCTTCTAACAACTAGGTTTGAAATCCCTTCAATTCCACTAACTCTTGTGTTCAAAATTTTTTCTCTTATTTTTTGCAATTCTCTTATTTCCATTTCTTTTTTTGGTTTGACGATGATTTTTTCTCCTTTTATCCAAACTTTGAAATCTTTGAAATTTTCTTTAATTGATTGAAGAATAGTTTTGTTTTTTCTTTGGTCGATAGGTTCGATTTCAATTAAACTATCACTTAAATTTATTGAAGTTTTTTTCATCAATTTGAGAACATTTTTTTCTAAAATTTTTTCTGCAACTTTTCTTACATCTTCCCTATTGTTAAATTCTTTCTTAAGATAAATTGTCATCATAGGTGTTTCTGGTTTTTTCTTTGCATCAAAAATTTCAATTAGTCTAGGCAAACCATAAGTTACTTTTATTCCAGCAGAACCAGCAAAATGAAATGTACGCATGGTCATTTGAGTAGCAGGTTCAGATATACTTTGAGCAGATATTATACCAATAGCTTCTCCAGGTTCAAATCTTCCTTTCAGATATTCTTTTTTTATCTCTTCTTCCAACTTTTTAATTTGTTCTTTGTTTAGCTTTTTTTCTCTTGCTACTTCTTCTATTTCTTTAACAATATTCTTAGGTAAAACTATTTCATCCAAAAAGTTTTTCTGCGATTCCTCTAACATCTATACCAACCTTTTTAATTTTTGATGGGTCAAGTCCATCTTCGCCTGGTAAAAATTGTACAATTCTCTTAGCACTATCTCTAACAGTTCCATCATATTCTATTTTCAAATCTTGTAAAGCTCCGACAAGCCTTCTTTCCATGTAACCAGAGTGTCTTGTCTTAAGAGATTTGTCCATCAGAGATTCTCTACTGTTAATCGCATCAAAGAAAAATTCAAACGGAGTTAAACCATTTTTAAACCCTCTTGCAACAAAACCTTTTGCTTCTAAGCTCATGTCCCCTCTTTTGAAATGAGGAAAAGTTCTTTCATAGTAACCTCTTTCCATTCTTTCTCCCATGACTGTTTCTTGACCTATAACAGCGGCAGTTTGAACAACGTTTACCATACTTCCTTTTGCCCCACTCCTAGCCATTATAATTGTATAATTTTCTTTAATGTGCTCATCAAGAATTTTTCCAACTTCGTTCAAACCATTTCTCAACCTGATTTTAATTAAATGTTCCAAACTTTCTTTTGGTGTCCTTCCAGCAAGAATTTTAATTTCTCCCTTTTCGTAAGATTTTATAAGTTCATCAACTTCTTTTCTTATTTTTTCTAAAACATTTTTAATTTCTTCTCTTGCCTTTTCTGGTAAATCTTGGTCTGAAATACTTATAGAAAATCCAGACATCATCAAAACTTGAATTGCAAGCCTTGTTATACTAAATAAGAATTTTTTCAAGAACATGGCTCCGTACTCTTTTTCTATTTTGTCAATTATCTTTCCATCTTCATCTCCAACAGCAGCTTTATCTATAGTACCACATAAGAGTTTGCCATTTTTAATTACAACATAAGTATCATAAGGACATTTTTCCTTCAGACATTTATCACAACCTTTACATGATTTTGATTTATGTTCTATAGAAAAGTTTTTTGGTAGAAAAAGACTAAAAATTTCCTTTCCTGTCATGTAATCTTTTTGAGGTATTTCTATATCTTTATCAACAGCCCTTATAAGTTGAACAAAATCTTCCCTCTTAAACTTTCTATTTCCATGAGTCAAAATATACAAGCCTGTTATATGATCTTTCACAGCACCTATTATTGGCCCAGAAAATCTTGGGCTACGAGTGTTTTTTGGAACAATCATCAATTCCTCTGCCTCAACTTGTGCTTCTTCTGTCTGTGGTATATGAAGGTTCATTTCATCCCCATCAAAATCTGCATTATAAGGAGGACAAACACAAAGATTAAGTCTAAATGTCTTAAAAGGCATTATTCTTACTCTATGTGCCATCAAGCTCATTCTATGTAAGCTTGGCTGCCTATTAAAAAGTGCTATGTCACCATCTTTTATATGTCTTTCAACAATATAGCCCGGAGTTATTTCCTTTGCTAAATCCTCTCTATTTTCATTAGTTATTTTTTTCCTTCTCCCATCAGGTCTTATTACATAATTTGCTCCAGGCCAGTTCGTTCCGTTTAAAACTATTTTTCTCATTTCTTCAATGTTTTTTTCATTTATTCTTACAGGTACCGTCAATTCTTTAGCTACAACTTCAGGAACTCCAACTTCATCTACGTCAATCATAGGATCGGGACTTATCACAGTTCTTGCAGAAAAATTAACTCTTTTTCCTGCAAGATTTCCTCTAAACCTTCCTTCTTTTGTTTTAAGTCTTTGTGATAAAGTTTTAAGGACCCTTCCAGAGCGATGTCTTGCAGGAGGAACTCCAGTTATTTCATTATCAAAAAATGTTGCAACATGGTATTGTAAAAGTTCCCAAAGGTCTTCGATTATAAAATCAGGAGCACCAAGGTCTATGTTTTCTTTTAATCTTTCATTAATTCTTACGATATCAACAAGCTTATGGGTCAAATCGTCTTCAGACCTTTCTCCAGTTTCGAGGGTTATGGAGGGTCTGACCGTAACTGGTGGTATTGGCAAAAGTGTTAATATAAGCCATTCGGGTCTAATTTTTCTAAATCCTAACAATTCAAGGTCTTCGTCAATTATTTTTTCAAGTCTTTCTCTTAATTTTATTGGATTCAAAATCTCGTTATCTTCAAGAAAAGTGTAAGGTTTGATAAACTTTATTTTCCCTTGTTCAGCATTACAATAAGGGCATTTTTTTCTTGCAAGTTTAACTATTTCTTTGAAAGGTGTTCTTTTTGCTTTTATTTTTTGAATATCTTTTTCACTAATTAAAATTCTACCACATTTTTTGCAAAATATTTTTAAAAGACTTAAGATAATTTTTGCATAGTGAACATGAACAACTGGACGAGTTAATTCAAGATAGCCAAAATGTCCATAACATTCGCCAACACTTCCTCCACATGTTCTACATCTTATTCCAGGGTCAACTACTCCTAGTCTAGGATCCATTAGTCCTCCTTCTATAGGATAACCTTCTTGGTCATAAAGTTCAGTTTTTGTAATTTTTGCTACGCTCATCTTTTTAATCATTTCTGG
>JBBITC010000001.1:9224-14720 GCA_037440965.1 Candidatus Aenigmatarchaeota archaeon
CTTTCTTTTAAAGCAAGTGCTGCTCCATGAGCAATTAAACAATCTTTTTCCATTTCCCCTAATCTTAAACCCCCTTCTTTACTTCTTCCTTCTGTTGGTTGTTTAGTTAATAAAGTAACAGGCCCTCTCGATCTTGCATGAATCTTGTTAGAGACCAAGTGATCTAACTTCTGATAGAAACAAGTTCCTATGAAAATTTGTGCTTCAAACTTTCTTCCAGTTATTCCATCATACATGGTTTCTTTTCCATCATTCCTAAATCCATAAGCTTCTAGCATGCTTCTAATTTCTTTTTCTGGTACTGGATGAAAAGCAGGAGTAAAGATATGTTTTCCTGAAAGTGCGCCAACTTTCCCAGCTATTATCTCTAAAAGTTGTCCCATAGTCATTCTTGATGGTATTCCATGAGGATTAAAAATTATATCAGGAACTATTCCTTCTTCAGTGAAAGGCATATCCTCTTGAGGAACTATTAGCCCTATTACACCTTTTTGTCCATGTCTACTTGCAAGTTTATCACCAATTTCAGGGATTTTTAAATCTCTTACAACAACCTTTACGAGTTTTGTTCCATCTATAGTTTCAGTTAGAAATACTCTATCTACAATTCCAGAATCTCCATGTCTTAATCTTACAGACGTTTCCCTTATATTTTCAATTCCTGTGACAAATTGGTCCATTGAACCCAAAAATCTCAATGGTGAAATTCTTCCTATGAGAACATCATCAGAATTAACTAAAGTCTCTGGGTTTACTATTCCATCTTCCGGCAAATGTTTATAAACATCTTCTCCGGCATATCCTCTAACTCCAGGCTCTGGTATACTAATTATGTCTTCTTGTCCACCCATATATCTTTTCTGCTCAGCTTCGTAGGTTCTGAACATATAAGACCAAAGCAAACCTCTTTGTAAAGAACTACCATTTATTACTATTGCATCCTCCATATTATAACCTTCATAAGAAGCAATAGCAACTATAACATTCGTACCACTTGGATGCCTTTCGTAATTTATAATTTTATGCCCATAAGTTTGAGTAATAGGAGTTTGTGGATACATTAAAACATTTGATTTTGTGTCTACTCTACTAAGATAATTTGTGATAAATAGACCAATAGATTGGCCTATCATTTTGGCTCCATAATTTACTCTATCCCCTCTGTTGAACTCTGGATATGGTATAAAAGATGCCGAAAGACCAAGAATTAATGATGGGTCTATTTCTAAATGTGTATGTTCAGGGGTTAATTCTTCTGGTTTAATTGCTATATATGCATTTTCTTCTTCTTCTGCATCCAAAAATTCAATAATACCATTTTTAATTAGGTCATCCCATTTCATTTCTCCTTTTTTCAATTTTTCTACATGCTCTTCAGTTAGTTTTGGTTTTCC
This sequence comes from Candidatus Aenigmatarchaeota archaeon, assembly GCA_037440965.1. GTDB lineage: Archaea > Aenigmatarchaeota > Aenigmatarchaeia > CG10238-14 > SCSR01 > JAVZHQ01. Next base: position 10,619 of record JBBITC010000001.1, read on the forward strand.
ATTCTCTACAATAATCAAAGGTCTTCTTACTCTTCCTGAGTCTGTAAGGATTCTTATTTCGTCCAAATCTTTATAATAAGTAACATTTATTTGGCTTGAAATTATACCATTTCTTCTTTCATCTTTAATTTTTCCAACAATTTTTTCAGGTTCGTTTGTTGAACCAACATACTTTCCATCTAAAAATATATCAGTCATCTATTCACCTTTCAAAATATTTAATACTTGCCTCTTTTCTTTTTCACCCAACCCGCTTGTTACTTCGGCCATTAAAGCTAGATATTTTCTCAAACCTATAGTTGCACCTTCAGGTGTTTCACTTGTACATAACTTTCCCCAATGAGTTGGATGAAGTTCTCTTGCTTCAAAATGCTCTTGAGTTGAAGTTAGAGGTGAGAGTACATTTCTCATATGTGAAATCGTTTTTGTATAACTCCCTCTTTCAAGCCTTTGACTTACTCCTGTTCTTCCCCCAACCCATGAACCTATCGCTAGAGCAGAAACAATTTGATTTGTTAGTACATTAGATTCAACTATTGCTTGAAGTGGAGGCAATCTTCCTCTTTTTGTCAGTTTTTGATAATTGTAAGTGATTCTTGTTATTAAACCCCATTTCCCAAGCAGTATAGACCTAAGTAAAATTTCTAAAAGATCGCCAGCTAACTTAAGCCTTTTGTTTGAATAATGGTCTAAATCGTCTTCTTCAATTTTACCTATGTGTAATTTAATTAGTTTGGCAGCAGCTTTTGCTAAAAATATAGCTTTTTCCATCCTATTTTCAGGGTTTTGGCCAAGATGAGGTAATAAATATCTGTCAATAAGTTTTATCGCTCTATCAATTCTGTATTCTTTTTGTGGTATTTTTAAGTGTTTTCCTATTTCATCTAAAGCTTCATTTTTTGTTGAAACTCCACTTTCATAAAGGTTAACATAAAACTCTTCTTGAACTTCTGGGTCTAGCGAAAGTACTGTTATAATGTCTTTATCAGACTCTAAACCTAAAGCTTTTAAAAGTATAACTATAGGCAATCTTGCTATGTTAGCAAAACTTACAAGAACTATTCCATCATTTTTTCTTTCTAACAAATGCCTTTGAATATAACCATCTTTTTCAGAATGTATTCTTGCAATTTCTGAAATATTCCCACTCATGACTTTTGAGACAATTATTCTATTTGGGGCAATTTCTTCAACAAGGACGAGAATTCTTTCTGTTCCATTAATTATAAAATATCCTCCAGGATCTTCTGGATCTTCACCGGCTTCTATAAGTTCTTGTTTAGTCATCAAAGAGAGCGGACAAATTTTTGATTTAATCATCACTGGCATATCTCCAAAATTAACAATAACACTTTCACTTTCTATATTGTTGAGTATAGGTGTCATTTTCACATACATTGGAGCTGAGTATGTTAAATTCCTTATTCTTGCTTCCATTGGTAGTATCGGTCTGGTTGAACCATCAGCTTCTTTAACTGTTGGTTCCCCGATTTTAAATTCTCCAAGCTTTATTTTAAATTCTCCAAGCTCTGGAACTTCTGGTTTGATAACACCTATTTCTGAAAGGACTTTTGGTATTCTTCTTGTTATAAAATCGTTATACGAGTCTATCTGAAACCTTACAAAACCTTTTTCTTTAGTGAAAACATCTAACAATGTAAGGAATGTGTCGTTCAAAAATTCACCCCTTTACAACTACTCTATAATATTCACTAACTTCAGCTGTAGGACTTTTCCTTATAATTTTAATAATATCTCCAACCTTTGCATTTAAAGCTTTTGCCATAGGGTCTGAAGATAAAATTCTTGGTAAATCCTTAATTGTTATACCATAATTTTTTAAAAGTTCTTCCTTTTCTTTTTCATTCAATAAAATATGTTTTGGGACAAGCTCATGTTTTTCTATTTCCATTATTTTCACCTAGCGCCTCGGACGGGATTTGAACCCGTGTCGCGAGCGTGACAGGCTCGTATGCTTAGCCTTTCCATTAGGCCACTACACCACCGAGGCAAATTCTTATTTATTTCATCGAATTCAAAGGAAAAGTCATCATCCTTAATTTTTGTTTTAATACAGACACCAACTTTTAAATTGTTGGCAGCGTCCTGGAGTTCCCTTCCTTTCGGAAAGTACAACCCAGATCGCTAAGGAGCTTAATTACTGTGTTCGGAACGGGAACAGATGTTTCCCCCTTGCTTTGGCCGCCAACGATATATTTATGATATTTGGAATTTAAAAACTTTTAAGTTTTTCGGTTTTTTTATTTAAAAAATAAAATCCCCGCTGGGAGAGTTGAACTCCCAACCTACCGGTATATTCCGAGCGATAGCTACCAGCAAGTGCCATAGCACTCGCCTACAGCCGGTCGCTCTACCATTGAGCTAAGCGGGGCTATATAAAAATGTTTTTAAGGTTTTTTAAATTTTTATGCTTTAATTAGAATAGATTTTGAGACAATACTTTTTACTTCTTTTTTCCTATCCAAATATTTTACATAAGCGTTTGGTAATTTAAAAGTTCCACTGATTTCCATTTTTGGTTTGATTTTATAGGTCAAAACTCTCTCTTCAAGAGGTTTTAACAAATTAAACTTCCATGTAATTACAGTACCACCTTTAACCTTTTTTATTGATTCTGGTCTAACTGTATCAAATCTTTCGCTCACTTCGAACAAAACTGGGACAAAATCTTTCACTTCAACATTTTCTATTTCATGTCTACTTTTATTTTTAATCTCTAAGGCAATTGTCATTTCTTTTCCTAAGGTTGGGGTTATTGGTTTGTATTTTTTAACTATTGTTGGACCATAAACAAACTTGAAGGCAAGTATAACTACAATTATAGTACCTAAAGCAAATAACCAAACATAGAGAAGTTTTATCTCATATCTTATCATTACTTCTTCTCCTGGACTAACACTTTCAAAATTCCATTCATACTCTATCCATCCATCTTTTGATGTTTCAAGTGTTGGTTCAAATTCTGTGAAGAAAAGATTTTTAACAAAACTTGGAATTGAGGTTGTTATTTTTATTGGAACTGGAACATTTCCTTCATTCTTAACTTTAATTGTTGTTATTGCAGAAAGGATTCCTATATCAGTCCAGCTTTGGGTAGAAGTTTTATTGACTATTTTCATGTTGATAGTTTCTTCCTTTCTTGCTTTCAAGTTGTTTAGTTCATCTTTAAGCAAAACTTCTATTCTATATTTTCCTGGGCTTGCGTATTCGCTAAAGTTATACACATAGCTTATAATTTTTGTCGATTTTTGTAATATTGGTTGAATTGTTTCATCAAAACTTCCAACAGTTCTGTTTTCTAGTTTAATGTTAACCTGAAGGAAAAATTGAGGTGAAAGTTTTGAAGTCGGATTTGTAAGGTATGTTGTTATTTTCAGAGATTCGTTTGGTTCAATTTCTCCATATTTGTCGATCTTAAAATCAGAAATACATACTGTAAATGTTCTAAGAACACTTAGCAAAATATTTTGAGTTGTTGATGCATTGGTTGTTGTCGAGCTAGCAGAAATTTCAAATTGAATTGTCGATTCATCGGCACACTCAGGAGCTGAAAATAAAATTTTTGTACTTTCATTTTGTTTTGGTCTTATTCTAAGGTTTGGATTCTCTATGCTAGTTGTTACATCACCCAGCTGAGGAGGCCATACTGTTATAGAAAAAGTATCAGTAAAGTTTTGATTGTTAAAAACAGTTATTTCTATAGAACCACTTTTTCCTGCATATATTTTTGTTTGTGTTGTTTCTAAGAAAATTTGAACATCCTGAGCAAGGGTTGATGGAATTAGTAAAAAGATTAACAATGCTGATAAAAATAACAACTTCTTCACATCTCTCAACCTATAATAATTATTTACATTTAATATTTATTTAGCTAACCTTTTGATAAATTCTTCAAAACTAACTTTTTTTACAGATTTTTTCTCCTTAGTTTTTAACTTTTTTAAGGCTTCTCTCAAATAGCTTTCTAAAGGCTTGAATTCAATCTCGTATTTTCCACCAAATTTATCAAGATATGTTAAATTTTCAAATGGAATTCTTGGTGGAGCTTCTGGTTTTTCATCAGGGTATCCTACCGGGATTA
>JBBITC010000001.1:14756-34525 GCA_037440965.1 Candidatus Aenigmatarchaeota archaeon
AACTTCTTCTTCATCAAAAGCACCAACCCAGCAAGAGCCTAAACCTAAAGCATAAGCTGCTAGCATCAGATTTTGGACAGCTGCTGCTACATTTTGAGCTGAATAAAGTCTTTCTCCTCTTTCTTCATATCTTAAGCTTATTTTTTTCAAGTCAGAGCAAGCAACTATAACTACAGGAGCTTCTATTATAAAATCTTGGTCCAAAGCAGCTTTTGCCAATTTTCTTTTTATTTCTTCATCTTTTACAACTATGAAAACCCAGTCTTGTGTATTTCCAGCTGATGGGGCTTGAGTGGCACAAAACAACATTAAACCAATAAGCCTTTCGTCAATTTCTTCCTTTTTAAATTTTCTTACACTTCTTCTTCCAAATATTGCCTCAAAAATGTTCATATTCTCTAATTAGAAATTTTAAATTAGATATAAATCTTTTTAATTGTCATAACCTTTTAGTCGAACCACATTGAGGACAAACCCAAAATTCTTTTGAATATTTTCCTTTAGGATCCCCAGAAATAATTTTTTTTCTAACAAGTTTTACTTTTTCATGGGAATTTTTCAAGCAAACCTCACAAGTAGAGAAGGTCCAGGTCCACTCACTCATCATTTCATCCTATAAAATATTTAAATAATTAATAATTTAATGTTATGGATTACTCGATATTGGTCAAAGCTTATAAAGAATTAGAATCTGTTTCAGCAAAGTTAAAGAAGACAGAGATACTTGCAAGACTTTTTTCTCAAACTCCTTCAGAAGAGTTGAACAAAGTTATATTATTAGCTCAAGGTTTGGTTTATCCAAAGTATACTGGCTTAGAACTTGGAATTGCAAGTCAAATGATGATAAAAGCAATATCAAAAGCAACAGGGTTTAAACCAGAAATTATAGAAGGAAAATTTAAGAAAACTGGTGACCTAGGATTTGCAGCAGAAGAATGCATAAAATCAAAAAAGCAAGTAACACTTTTTACAAAAAAATTGACTGTTGATTTTGTTTTTAAAAATTTACAACAACTAGCTTTGGTTGCTGGTAAAGGTTCTCAAGAAAAAAAATTGAAAATTATTGCAGAACTTCTTGCTTCTGCAAAACCTGAAGAAGCAAGGTATATTGTTAGGACAATTCTTCAGGAGTTGAGAATAGGTGTTGCAGAAGGAATAATAAGAGATGCTATAGTTAATGCTTTCTTGTTTAAAGAAGGAATGAGTAAAGAAGAAAAGGAAAAAATGATAGAAGCTGTTGAATATGCTTGGAATATCGTTTCAGATTTCGGTGAAGTTGCAAGAATAGCTAAAGAAAAAGGAGTAGAAGGTTTGAAAAAAGTAAATGTTAAGCTTGGTAGACCGATACAAGTAATGCTCGGTGAAAAAGCTGAAAGTATAAAAGAGGTTTTGGATGAATTTAAAAAAATTGCAGCAGAATACAAGTATGATGGAGCAAGAGTACAATGTCAAAAACAAGGGGATAAGATTTGGCTCTTCACAAGAAGAGAGGAAGAAGTTACCAAACAATTTCCAGATTTAGTCAAATATTTGAAAGAAAGTTTAAAGGCAAAGGATTGTATAGTTGAAGGAGAAGCTTTGGCTATTAACCCAAAAACTGGCTTACCCTTACCTTTTCAAGTTCTTTCACAAAGAATTCACAGAAAGTATGATATTGAAAAAATGATAAAAGAGATTCCTGTTCAAATTCATCTTTTTGATATAGTATATCTAGAAGGAAAACAGCTTTTTGATAAGCCTTTTAAGGAAAGAAGGAAAATTTTGGAAAAGATAGTTAGAGTTATTCCTAGAAAAGTAGAATTAGCGAAGCAATTAATCACAAGTGATTTGAAAGAAGCAGAAAAGTTTTATCAAGAAGCTTTAGAAGCAAAACAAGAAGGTTTGATGCTAAAAGTCTTAGATTCCCCTTATGTTTTTGGTAGGCATGTTGGAACTATGTACAAAATTAAGCCAATAATGGAAACTTTAGATTTAGTAATAATAGGTGCAACTTATGGTGAAGGTCTAAGGGCAAAATGGTTGAGCTCTTATGTTTTAGCTTGCAGAGATCCTGATACTGGTGAATTTTTGAGCTGTGGAATGATGGGAACAGGCTTGACAGAGGAGCAATTCCAACTTATGACAGATGCTTTAAAAGATTTAATAGTTGAAGAAAAAGGAAGGGAAGTTAAAATAAGACCAAAAATTGTTGTTGAAGTTGCTTTTCAAGAAATTCAAAAATCGCCAAATTATAGTTCTGGATATGCCCTTAGGTTTCCACGTCTAGTTAGGATAAGAGAGGATAAAGGACCAGAAGAGGCAGATACTATTGAAAGATTGATAGAATTGTTCAAATCTCAAGGTTTAAGAGGCTAAACTATTTAAAATTAACTAATTCTTTTAGAATAGTAAGGTTTAATAATTTATATATTAAATCACTACATAGTAACAAGGGGAAAAAATGATAGCCTCAACAAAAGTTTTAGATGCTTTGAAAGGAATAGGTTTAAACTTGTATGAAAGAAAGCTTTGGATAGCTTTGCTAGCAAGAGGCAATTCAACTGCAGGCGAACTTTCTGAGATTGCTGATGTTCCAAGAAGCAGGGCTTATGATGTATTACAAAGTTTAGCAGAAAAGGGTTTTGTTGTTGTCCAAACTGGAAAACCAATAAGGTATGTGGCAGTTTCTCCGGAAGAAGCTTTAGAAAGAGCAAAGAAAAAGCTTGAAGAGGATTTTAAAACTACAGTAGAAAGGATAAACACACTTAAAGAATCACCAATAATGAGAGAACTTATGGATATCTATTCTCAAGGTCTTAAACTTATTTCTCCAGAAGAGCTTACAGGAGCTTTGAAAGGCAAGTTTTCTGTTTTTCAGCAGTTAGATTCAATGTTCAAAGGAGCGAACCAAAAAATTAATATAGTGACAACTCCAGAAGGTTTAAACGACTTATTCTCAAATCATTTTGAAACTTTGAAAAAGGCAAAAGAAAAGGGTGTTGAGATTAAAATTGTTACAAGCAGCAGCGAAAGATGCTCTGAAGCAATAAAAGCATTAAGCAGTATTGCAGAAATTAGAATAGCAAATGATAAAGAAATACCGATTGGTGGAAGGTTTACAGTTGTTGACGGAAAACAATTGATTTTTGGTTTAACTGACCCAAAGAGTGTTCATTCCACACAAGACTTAGTCATGTGGAGCAAAAGTGAGCATGCAGCTAGTCAAATGCTTGAACCTTTATTCAACTTAGTTTGGAATCACTCAAAAGCTATCAGCTAACAAAGACAGCACGTTTTGACAAGTATTTTGGTAGAGAAAGAGGTTTAAAGGGTTTTTCTTTTATTTCTTCTTTAATCATTTCTATCAATTTTTCTAGTTTCATTTCTTTCATTTCTTTCTTTTCTCTTATTCTGACAGTTATTATTTTTTCTTTAACTTCTTTGCTTCCTATAACACAAATTATTGGTACCCATTCAATTTCTGCTTCTCTTATCTTTTTACTTATTGTTTCCTCTCTATCATCTATATCAACTCTTATGCAATTTTTCTCTAATTTGCTGGCTATTTCTTCAGATTCTTTTAGAAATCTGTTTGAAACTGGAATAATTCTAACTTGGGTTGCTGAAAGCCATAAAGGTAGTTTTGGAACTTTACCTTCTTGTTGTTCTGAATAAGCCTTTTCAAGAAGCGCGTATACACATCTTTCTATTGCTCCGCTTGGTGAGCAATGCAAAATTATTGGATATTTTTTCTTCCCGTTTTCGTCTATATAAGTTATTCCATATCTTTCTGCGTTTTCTATGTCAATTTGGTCTGTAGAAAGTGCAGCTGCTTTGTTCAAATTGTCAACAAAGTTGAACTCCCACTTTAAAATAAAGTAGAAAAATCTTTCTGGCCATACTTCTACTAATACCGGCTTTCCAAAAAGCTTAACAAGAGAAAGAATAAACTTTTTATTCTCCTCATAAAATTCTTTCGTGAATCTTATAGCAAGTTCATAGTCTTCTTTTTCTAGGCCGATTTCTTTAAGTGTTTCCATGCAAAATTTAAACCTAATTATAAATTCATCCATGGCTTGTTTCATATCTTTACAAAAAGCATGAACATCGGGCATAGTAAATGCTCTTAATCTTTTCAAGCCAACTACTTCACCACTTTTTTCTCTTCTAAAGCTGTATCTCGTTAGTTCATAAATTTTAAAAGGTAAGTTTTTGTAAGAAATTTGAGTATCTTTACTCATTAGAAATTGACCGAAACAGGCTGAGAACCTGAGAAAAAATTCTTTATCTTCAGATTTAACTATATACTGTCTTGCTGGAAATCTGTTCAGGTAGTTTGCTAAAGCTGGATGTTGTAAATCGTACATGACAGGAGTTTCAACTTCCATTCCACCATACTCTATAACTTTTTGAGTTACAAAATTTTCAAGCAAGGATTTTATTAACTTACCTTTTGGATACCATCTTAAATTTCCAGGGTCAGAACCACTTTCATAATCTGCGATTTCCAATTTTTTCATAAGAATAACATGAGGAGGAATTTGTTGAGCTGCTCTAACCTTACTCATTTCATAATCTGCAAACTTTTTAAGTTTTGGATATTTTGAAAAGTCAAACTTGTTCACTTCTTTTAGCTCGCCACTTGGCGAAAGAATAAACCATGAAGATTTGGTTTTCTCTTCTGCTTTTACAGCTTCTGATATTTTCTCCTCTTTTTTAAAAGGAGAAATAGACCTTGATTGCTCAGCTAAAGGATGGCCTTTTACTTTTATCTGCAAAGCTTTATTCCAACCAAAAGGTGCTCTAAAAGTTTCTATTCCAGATTTTTTTGCAAGATTTTCCATTTCTTTTATTACTTTTAAAGCATCGCTTGGTTTTGCTATGTTAGAGCTAAGATGGGCAAAAGGATAGATCAAAATTCTGTTTGATTTTATTTTTTGAAGAAAATCTTTAACTTCTTCTATGGCATTTCTTCCTACTTCCTCATTATCCCCTTCTTCGACACAAGTAAACAAAACAAGGATGTCTTCAAATCTGTATTTCTTTTTTTCAGCTTCTTCTGCTTGAGCAATTTCCTTTTTTATAGGTTCATACTCAATAAAATCTGCATGCAATTGTAAAATTTTCATTTTATCCTCCTTTCAATCATATTTGGTCTTCCTAAGCTATCTCTGATATTTATTTTTATGCCTTGCTTTTCTATTAATTCTAATATCTTTTTATCACATCTTCTATATGCATATCTTGACATTGAAATAATTTTTATATTTTTATATTTTTTAACCACAAAATTTAACATCCTTTTGCTCAAAAACTTGCGAAAGTGCAAAGAGTTTATTGGGTTTGAGACTTTTAATAAATCAGAGTAAGAAGAAATAACCAACTGTTTCTAACTCACCTTTCATTTCACCCACTTAATTAATTTGAGAAAAATAAATTAAAATATTTTTCCAAATGTCACATTTTTAAAATTCAACTTTAAATTATTACTTAGAGCCCCGTGGTGTAGTGGCCAAGCATACGAAAAAGTAGAAGGCTCTGGTCATTAGGAAGAAACCTCGTGACAGCGGTTCGAATCCGCTCGGGGCTATTTAAATTGATAGAAATTTTTCTTAAGAGAAAAAGAAATAGAAAATTTTAGAGTAAGCCCAATTCTTTTGCTCTTTTTCTCAAGTATTCAATTTTATTTTGTAAGAATTTTGCTTCTCTTACTGTCTTTGCCCTAAACAAAGCGTTTTGAGCTTCATAAAGCTGTTCTTCTATCATTGCTATTTCTTCAAAGTTTTTTCTCATGTGTCACTATTTGTAAGTGATACTATATAAAGATTTCGCTACTAAAGAATAGTAATTTAAAAAGAGTTATAATCTCTTGATTCTATGAAAAAAATATGGAAAACAAACTACTTAGAAAAATAATTGAAGAATTGAAAAAAGAAAAACTTACAAGACAAAAAGTATGGAAAATAGTCAAAAGAATTTGCAAAAAGTATAATGCAAAGACTATTCCAACAAGTATTCAAATTTTACAAGCCTGTACAGAAGAAGAAAAAGAAAAACTGAAAGATTTTCTTTTAATGAAACCAGGAAGAACTATTTCTGGAGTTTCTGTGATTACAGTTGTACCAAAGCCTGCAAATTGTCCTGGTAAATGTATTTATTGCCCAAAAGGTGAAAATGCGCCTCAAAGTTACATCGGTTTAGAACCAGCTATCCAAAGAGCAATTCAAAACGATTATGACCCATTTTTGCAAGTTAATTACAGAATAAGACAATATCATCTAATGGGGCATCCTGTAGATAAAGTTGAGCTTATAATAATAGGAGGGACTTTTCTTGCTATAGAAAAAAATTATCAGGAATGGTTTGTCAAAAGGCTTTTTGATGCTTTGAACGGAAAAGAAGTAAATAGTTTAGAGGAGGCAATTAAAACAAATGAAAGAAGCAGAATAAGATGTTCAGGATTAACAATAGAAACAAGACCAGACTTTTGTTTTGAAGAACATATAAATCAAATGTTAAAACTGGCTACAACAAGGGTTGAGATCGGTGTTCAGTCAATTTATTCAGAAATTTTAAAAAAAGCAAACAGAATTCATTCTTTAGAAGATGTAAAAAAGGCAACTCAACTATCAAAAGATTCTTGTCTTAAATGTACTTGGCATATAATGCCAGGATTATTTACTAGTTTTGAAGAAGATTTAAAACAATTCAAAGAAATTTTTGAAAACCCCGAGTTCAGACCAGACTCTTTGAAAATTTATCCCACTCTTGTGATAAAAGGAACAAAGCTTTACGATATGTGGAAAAAAGGTGAATATAAACCTTTAGAAGAAAAGGAAGCAACAGAGCTAATAGCAAGGGCTTTAGAATATATTCCAAAATATTGTAGAATAATAAGAATGCAAAGAGACATTCCAGCATCGCATATAGTTGCAGGAGTTAAAAAAAGTAATTTAAGAGAACTTGTAGAAAGAAGGGCAGAAGAACTAGGAATAAAGATAAAGGAAATAAGATATAGAGAAGTTGGTCATAAGCTTGAGAAAGGGATTAACATAGATTTTGATAAAATCGAACTTTGTAGGTTTGATTATGAGGCTTCTAACAGCAAGGAAATTTTCTTAAGTTTTGAGGATTTGGAAAATGATGTTTTAATAGCTTTTTTGAGGTTAAGAATTCCTTTCAAACCTTTCAGAAAAGAAATAACAGAAAAAAATGCTTTGATAAGAGAGCTTCATGTTTATGGTCCTTTAGTTCCTGTTGGTAAATTTAAAGAAGAAGCCTTACAGCATAAAGGTTTTGGAAAAAGACTTTTAGAAGAGGCAGAAAGAATTGCTAAAGAAGAATTTGGTAAGAGTAAGATTGTTGTGATAAGTGGTGCTGGTGTCAAAAGTTATTATTATAGTCTTGGGTACGAACCAGAAGGGCCTTATGTTTCAAAAACTCTCTAATTTTTTCTATTTATAGTTTTTTTGCTTAATTTATAATCTATGACCGAGATTTTGATAGAAGAGCTTGAAACATTGCTTAAACCTTCTTATTCTTCATGTCCGTATAATTTTTTCTTGCAAAGCAGCATAAATCTTATAGTAGAAGAAGTTAAAAATCTATCAAAAGAGAAGTTCCTAGCAGTCTATAATCACTTGAGAAAAAATTATAGAAACTATGAAGAGGCTTTTTATAAAGAAGTTATGGGAAAATTAGAAGAGCATTTGGAGAAATTAAAAAAAGGTTAGAATTAAGCTATTCTAAAAGAAAATTTAATTGATGAGATTCTTTTCTGATTTAAGCAAAACTTTATACGAAGAAAAGTTAAATAGTGAGATCAGCTCTAAAGTTATAGAAAGCTTGGCAAAAATAGCAGAATCATATTGGGAAAAAATACCTTTGGAAAAAAGAAGAAGAGTTGTTTTAAGAAAGGAATTAGATGGAAAAAACACTTTAACGATAGTGTATATGCCAAAAACTTCTTTTGAACTTATGGAATATGCTAAAAAAGATTCTCTTGATTTTAAAAAGAAAGTAGAAATAAAGTTAGAAGAAGAGGCAAGCAAGTTAATATATGATTTGTATAGAAGTGGAGCTTATTTCAGGTTTAAGACTTATATTAAAAAAAGTTTTATTCCTGCTGAAGAAGTTCTAGTAAGAATGGGTTACGGTAAAAGAATATATGAAATTTTGAAAAGTAGTTTGAATTATTTGTTTTTTAAACAAGAGCAAAAAATCAAAAAGGCTTTGCCAAGAAAAGAAATTTTAAAAATAACACCATTCTTGCTTTTGATTTTCTTGTTTTTCTTTGTTTCATCTTCAACTACTAGTTTTGTTTTTTTATCATTTCAAAGCTTTAACATATTTTCCTTCTTACTTTTCTTACTGTTCTTCCTCCTTTTCTATCTTTTCATATACTAACAATTTAAACTTATAAAAAGAAAAAATAATTATGGCAAAAATGGTAAAAAAGCCAAAGAAAAAAATAAATTGGAAGACTATAATTTTTCCCTTGATTTTATTGATTGTGGTGATAATTGTTTTATACTATATTCAAACTCCAAAATCTCTTGAAATAAGTGCTGAAGATGCTTTAAAGCTTATGAACCAAAAAATAACAAAATGTGGAACAAGTTTTGAAGAGGCTAATAAACTTTCTATTTTAATGGATGATTCTTTGTTCAACTTCCTTAAAAAATCTTGTGATGGTATAGAAAATTATATCAAACCAAATGAAAGCTTGGAATTATGGCAGGCAAAAAAGATTTGGAAGAAAGAGCCAGAAGGTTGTGACATTTCTTCACCAAACTGCAAGGTGTATTATATTTATGGTTTGACTGAAATAAAAGGAGAGTTTTCTTGCGCCTATATTCAAGTTGGTAATAAAAGATTAGAGGTAGAGGAAGTTTGTGGGCTTGAGCTTGGAGTAAATTTCATAGTTAAAGATACTTACAAACAAGGGGAAGAAATAGAATTCAAAGTAATAAACAACTATAACTATTCAATCTATTTGGATTTTTATGATTGGGACAATCGTTTTCTTTACTTTTACAAAAATGGTGAATGGATAGAACAAGAGATTAATGTTTATTGCCCATGTCCATGCGATTGTTTGCCATGTCCAATTTGCCCAGCAAAAACAAAATTATGTAATGAAATAAGTCCTTCAGGCTTTTTAACTTATACTTGGAATCAAAAAGTTTATGAGCCTATATCTATAAAATGCACTTCTGGAAATATAACCTATTCAAAAAATTGTGATTCTGAAAAAATGGCTGAACCAGGAAAATATAAAGCAATGTTTTGCTATTCAACTTCTTATAAAGGAAGCTTGCAGTATGGATGTGAAGTGACTGGAAAAGTAAGATGCGTTGAAAAAGAGTTTGAAATAAAGTGAAAAAATGGAGAAGTATGAAAAAGTTCTAAAGCAGGTACTAGAAAAAATAAAGCCAAAAAAAGAGGAAGAAAAAAAGTTAAAGTCTCTTGCTGAACATGTTTTAAAAATTGCTTCAGAAGAAGCAAAAAAATATAATGCAAAGGCCATGCTTGCAGGAAGTATAACAAGAGATACTTGGCTCCCTGAAAAAATGGAATTTGATGTTTTTGTTCTTTTTCCTCCAAGCTTGAAAGAAAAAGAGCTTGAAAAGTTTGGTCTTGAACTTGGAAAAAGTGTTATAGAAAAGATGAAAGGAGAATACACGATAGAATATGCCCAGCATCCTTATGTTTCAGGCAAAATTAAAGGAATAAGTGTTGATGTAGTTCCTTGCTACGAGGTTGAAAGTCCAGAAAAAATAAAGTCTGCTGTTGATAGAACTCCTTTTCATGTAAAATTTATAGAAAAAAATCTAACAAAACCAATGGCAGGTGAAGTAAGACTGCTTAAAAAATTCTGTGAAGCTAACGAGATTTATGGGGCTGATGCAAAAACAGAAGGTTTTTCAGGTTATGTTTGCGAGCTACTTATAATAAAATATAAGAATTTCCTTAACTTGTTGAAAAAGGCTGTGAAGTGGAATCCAGGAGAAATTATTCAAATTAAGAACTATTATTCAAAAAAAGATTATCCTAAGCTTATAAAAAAGTTTAAAGATCAAGCTTTGATTTTAATAGACCCTACTGACAGAAATAGAAACACGTGTGCTGCTCTTTCTTCTTCAAATTTCTTTAAGTTGAAAAAATTGGCAAAAGAATTTCTAGAAAATCCTAGCGAAGATTTTTTCTTTAAAAGAAAAATCGAGCCTCTAACAGAAAATGAACTTATTGTTTATCAAATGAAAAGAAGAACAGAGCTGTTGCTTGTAAAATTTACCCCCCCAAAAGTGGTTCCTGATGTGCTTTGGCCTCAGTTGAGAAGGTTTGCTGAAAGACTTGAAAGTATTTTAGAAGAGGTAAAGTACGAGTTTAAAGTACTAAGAAAGGGTGTTTATACAAACGAGAAAGATTTAGCTATAGTTTTGCTTGAAATGGAAGTTTCAAAACTTCCGATGATTCAAAAAAGAATAGGTCCGAGAATTTTTAATTTAGATGATTCTTCTAACTTTCTTGAAAAATATAAAAATCAAGCAATAAACGGTCCTTTCATAGAAAATAATTTCTGGTGCATTGAAGTAAGAAGAAAGTTTCTGACAGCAAGGGAAAAAATTCTTGACAGTTTAAATAAAAGTTTGGAAATTTTAAAAGCAAAAGGAATCCCTAATCATATAGCTGAGCAACTAGTTAAAGGGTTTGAATTAATTTTTGAAAATGAAAAAATAATGGAGCTTGTTAGAAAGGATGAAAATTTTGGTGTTTTTCTAAGGAAATACTTTGAAAAAGAAAGCCTAATATAAAGATTTCTATATAATTAGGATTGTGATAGAAATAACTTTTTTGGGTACAGTTTCTGGTATACCAAGTAAAGAAAGGAACCATCCAGCCATAGCTCTAGAATATTACAGTGAGAAAAAGGAAACTTTGCTTTTTGATTGTGGTGAAGGAACTCAAAAGCAGTTAATGCTTGCTGGAATAAGTTTTATGAAAATAGACAAAATTTTTATTACTCATTGGCATGCAGACCATTTTGCAGGTTTAATTCCTTTACTTCAAACTATGAGTTTGGAAAAAAGAAGAAAAGAACTTAAAATTTTTGCACCAGAAGCTGAAAAATTTGTTTCAAATATTTTGAGCTTGGGTTATTTTGGTTGTAGGTTTCCTGTTGTAGCAATTAATGTTCCTTTTCATGGCGATAAACTAACTCTTATAGATGAAACAGAAGATTATCAAATATTTTCAATTCCAGCTTTTCATTCTGTACCTTCTGTAGCTTATGCTTTTAAGGAAAAGGATAGATGGAGCATAGATTTAAGTAAAATGAAAAAGCTTGGTTTAAAAAGAGGATATTGGCTTAAGAAGTTAAAAAAGTTTGGAAAGGCTGAGTATAAAGGCAAAGAGGTTAAGATAGAAGAAATAGCAAATTTAAAGAAAGGACTGAAAGTTGTTTATAGTGGCGATACAAAACCTTGCGATAATATTGTTAAAATTTCTGAAGGAGCCGATATTCTAATTCATGATGGAACTTTTCTTGAGGAAGAAACTAGTAAAGCCCATGCAGATGTTAAGCAAGCAGCAAGAATAGCAAAAAAAGCAGAAGTTAAGCAATTAATTTTAACTCATATAAGCAGAAGGTATACTGACGCTAAAGAGTTAGAAGAAAATGCAAAAAAGATTTTTGAAAACACAAAAGTTGCTTATGATTTTATGAAAGTTGTTTTGAAGTGATTATGGGAAGCAAATACAACCTTGAGCTTGTAGAACATTTAAGCCTATTCTGCTTAAGCCAAAATCTGAACTAATACAAAATGCTTTATTTTCTCTTGTTAAACCTTCAATTATACAATTTAAATTTAAGAAAAGAAGAAAGGCCAAAATTAACAAGATAATTATCAAAAGTAAGCCTGCCATGCAGCTCTAATTAAAATTTGAAGCTTTGATTATTTATTGTTTTAAGAATGCCCCTGCCGGGATTTGAACCCGGGCTAGAAGCTTTTCACTTTTCCGCAAGCTTCTGTCCTATCCAGGCTAGACTACAGGGGCAGCGTAACCTATAAAAATTATTGTTACCAAGCTTAAATAATGTTAAAATGCACAACTTGCAAGGTAAACGTACTAGCAAAAGAAAATTTTGTTAAATTTGAATGTCCAAACTGTGGAGAAACTTTAATAGTAAGATGTTCTACTTGCAAGTCTTTAAGCAGTAAGTATACTTGTCAAAAATGCGGTTTTACGGGGCCTTAAAAAATGGGAGAAGTTATAGTCGGTTTAAAAATACTTCCAAAAACAGTTGAAGTAGATTTAGATAAACTAGAGGAAAAAATTGAATCTGCAATTAAGCCAGAAAAAATCTCTCGTGAGCCGATTGCTTTTGGTTTGGTAGCAATTCATGTTGTTAAAATAGTTCCTGATGCTGGTGGCGAGATGGAAAAACTTGAAAGTAGGCTTAAGGAAATAGAAGAAGTTGGAGAAGTGGAAGTTACAGGAGTAACAAGAAGTTTATAAATTTTAACAAACTTATCTAATTTAGAGAATATGATGAAAAAAAACTGGAAAATTGTGACTTTTTGGGTTCTAGGAACTGTTTGTATATTGCTCGCTTCTATGATTTCTGGCCATCTTGAAAAGGGTTTAGGAGTAACTGATATGGGATTTTCCTTGGCTTTACTAATATCTTTTGTTCTTTTCCTAGTTGGAGGTTTGCTCTGGATTTCAGTTGCAGTAGCAGTTAAAGAGGTAGAAGAAGAAAGTTAACCTAAAGAGTAACCAACAAAAAGTCTGTGTCTGTCCTTTCCTTCTAACTCGTTTAAAATTCTTTTTATTATCATTCTTTTTGGGTCTGGAAGCATCTCAATTCTTTCCTGCAATTCTTTAAAATTTTCAAAAGGTTTTTTTCTTCTTTCTCTTATTATATCCCAGAGATGCTTTTTTCCTATTCCCGGAAGTAATTCCAAAGCATGCATCCTTGTTGATATGGGTCCTGCTACATTAAAGATGTTTACAAATCTTTTTTCATCTTTATTGATTTGTTCAAGTATAACTTCTTCCAGTTCATTCTTTGCAAAATTCGTAAGTTCATTATAGCTTATCCTTCCTCTAATATACTTTACCTTGTCTCTCTTTTCTTCACCTATATAGATTCTTTCTTTTGGTTTAATCTCAGTTCCTTCTCTAATCACAACTTCTAGTAAGTTAAAAAATTTTTCACCTAAAGCTTGGACTATAGGTTCTACTTTTCTATCACCAGGTTTTCCATGCGGGAGAAAATCTAAAACTATTGCATATTCGTCTTTCATCATTTAACCACCAAGAAAAGATTAGATGTATTTTTTGACCGTTTCTAAAATAGTGCCTATTTCTTCTTGAGTAAAACTATTATATTCTTTGTGAAGCACAACTCTAAGTTCGTCGTTATCTTCTGGTAAGAAATTGATTATATCAACTATCTGTTTTTCCCTTAACTTTTCAATTTTTTTGAGTTCTTCAGCAAGCTTTTTAGCTTTTTCAGCATCAAGCTTGACAAACTTTCTTAAAACTTCTAAAGCATTTTTTTGTTCGTATTTAAGCTCTATTTCTTTTGCTCTATTTTCAAGCATTTCCTTTGCTTCTGCATTAGTTATTGTTTCTTCTGCTAGTATTTTCATTCAAATCGCCTTTAGATGTTCAGGCTTTGAAATTACCTTTTTTACCTTATTTCCATCTATGATTTCAACAATATAACTTTTACCTCTCCTTTCTATAACCTTTCCTATTTTACCTTTAAACCTATGATGAGGCATTCCAGAATGAGAAGACGGCTCTGGATTAATTATAACTTTTTGTCCCTCTTCAAATTCTTGCAAAAACTTTGTTATATTTGGTCTATAACCTGGCTTTTGGGCTAGTTTTTTCCTTGTTTTTGCTCTTATTCCCCTTGATTTTCTGACCAAAACTATCACCAAAACCTTATTTTTTTACATGTATTTTTATAACATCTAAATTTATCTTTTTAACTTTATTGCCTAAAATTTCTTTCACACTAGGTTTTGTTCTCCCTTCATCACCAGTTATCAATTCCTTTATGTACAAGCCAGCTTCAGCCTTCACTTTTAGTATAAGCTTTTTTCTTCCAACAATTTTCCATGAAATTTCTTTCACACTTCTTTTTCTATATTTATCAGCCCTTCTATGCAAAACTCTTAAAGGAGTTTTTTGGAGTATAGGTTCTTTAGTTAGCCTTCCCAATTCTTTTAACTTTTTTTTATCTATGCTTTTTTCAAATTCAACTAAAGCAAGATAAGTTTTATCTAGTCTGGCAGATTTTAAAATTTTAATTTGTTCTTTTGTAGTGAATTTTAATCCTTTAACTTTTACCTTTTTTGATTTGTTTATTTCTCTTTCAATTCTTTTCAAATCAATTTTTCTTTTTATTGGTCTTTCAATCTCAATTATAAATGGCCTATAGTCTAAACATCTTGCATCTATGTCTTCTCTACCAGTAGCATGCATGTAGCTTTTCTTTCCTTTTGTTCCCTTTAGCAAAGGTTTTTCTATTATTTCTTGAACAGAAGTTTGGTATAACTTACCTTTTCCTTTGCAATATTTGCAACCCTTACCTTTACACTTGCTACAAATCCATTTGGACTGAGGAATGTTTCTAACTAACTTTTTATAACCTCCAAAAATGTACAGACTTCTTATTTCAACTTTTACTTTCTCTTTTTCAATATCAACAATAACAGTAACGTCTGGGTTTTTCATCTTGAATTTCTTTTCGATTATTTTTTCTAACTCTTTACCAATTTCTCTGTTTATTTCTGATTTGATGGATTCAACAAATTCTATACCCGTTTCTTCCCAAACCTTTTCTTCTGCTTTGAGTATTTCTTCAGGAATTTTTGAACCTATTAGGAAAGTATCAAACTCTATTCCTTTTAGTTTTTTCTTTATCTTTTTAGCAAAAGCTTCTTTTTTTTCAAAGATATTTCCACATATAAAGCACTTTTCTGGTTCTTTTGTTTCGAGCTCTATATTCCTAAATTTTATTTTATAAAAATTCAAAGGATTTACTTCTATTTTTTCTCCAGAGTCTAACAAGAAAGCGATAAAACACCTAATGATTTTTCCTCTTTCTTCATTACTAAGACCAGATAAAATTTGTCCAAATAATCTTCCTAAGCAATGGTCGCACAAGACCCATTTCTTAAGTACTTTAATAGCAATATCTTCTATCTTCATTTCAACCATCTTCTATCCAATTCATAGTTGGCTATCACTATTGCATGGCTTGCTAGATAAATTTTTTTTCCAAGTGAAACCTTCTCTGCTTTTAGTCTTTCTATTAACTTCTCAGTTTTCCTGGAAATTCCTATGTGGTCTCCTAAAATAAGTGCAATATTATCTCTTATTTCTAATTCTCTTATATCTTTTCCTTCTGGATGCAAGTATATAAGTTGTATTTCTTTAGATTTTTCTCTAATCAAACTTTCAAAACTTTTTTTAGCAATCTTTATTCCAGGCGAGACCTCTATTTCTTGGTTCAATTCAAGATTTAAACCAACTTTCAAAGCTTTTTTTATGTGTGAAGCAATATTTCTTTCGTCAGGATTAACTCCTTTAAGTTAAAACCCGTCAAAAATTATTGTTCTTGGGGGGTTGGGAGGTCCTTCTAAGACTACAAAAATTTTTGTATCCCTTCTTAAATCATTCGAGACCCATAAAGCGCTAGAAATACATCTGCAAACTAGATCCATCCTCCCCCCAGAGCTTGGCAAATCGTTCAGATTAAAATCTGGTGAGGTTAAAGCTTTTGAAGCTCTTAAAATGAACTCTCTCATAAATCAAGTTATAGTTAATTTAAAATTTAATTTAATGAAAAATCAACTATGTTATAATGGTAGAGAGAATAAAAACTGGTATACCAGGTTTAGATGACCTTATAGCCGGAGGTTTTCCAAAAGATTCTACAATATTGCTTTCTGGGGTAGCTGGAGCTGGCAAGACAATTTTTTGCTTGCAATTTATATATAATGGTGCATTTGTTTATAACGAGCCTGGAGTTTATTTGACACTCGAAGAGGAGCCAGAAAGACTTATAGGCTATGCTTCAGAAAATTTTAACTGGAATTTTAAAGAGCTTGTAGAAAAGAAATTAGTTTCTTTTGTTTCAGCAGAAATGTATAGTTTTGAAAAGTTAAAGGACATGATAGAGAGTGAAGTAGCATCTATTAAAGCAAAAAGACTTGTTATAGACCCTTCAACTATACTTGGTTTATATTTTGAAAAAACTTTACAAGTAAGAAAAAGTATTCTTGACTTAAGTAGGCTAGTAAAGAGATTAGGATGCACAACACTACTTGTTTCTGAAATAGAAGAAGGTTCGGGAAAAATTTCAGCTCTTGGTGTTGAAGAGTTTGTTGCTGATGGAATAATAATTCTTCACTATATAAAGGAAGCTGGTTTTTATACAAGAGGTTTATGTGTAAGAAAGATGAGGGCTACAGACCATGATTCTGGAATTCATCCTATTCAAATAACTAGAAACGGAATTGTTGTATTTCCAAAAGAGCAAATTTTTACAGGAAAAATTTAAAACATCATCGAAACAATAAAACCTGCTAGCATACCGCAACTTATCCAAGGAATCGCTGGCAGAGCAGTTCCTGGTCTTTTAGTCACATAATAAATAAGTAAAGAAAGAGAAATTATCGAACCCAAAATCGAAAAAACTGCTTGAATTAAGCCGTAAGTTCTGAATGCTGAGATAGAGAAAATTAAAGGTATTGCTATGTCTCCTCCTCCAAGTTGAAAAACATGGAATTTTTTTGTTATCTTTTTTCCCTTTAAAACAACTTTCTTCGGTTTTTCAAACTTGTAAGGAAATGCTGCTGTAAAAGCAGTAGGAGTTTTTGTGATTTCTTTTGCTATGTAAACCATATGCTTTGTTAAAAAGACAGAGACAAAATCATAAACAGAAATTATTGCTATGAATACGAGAACAGGAAAAACTCCTAAGGAAGCACCTATTACTGCTCCTGCTCCTGCTATAGAAAATATTAAGGCTAAATTTTGATTTAAAACACTTGGTCTAAGCATTTTCCAAGCAGTTAAAATAGAAGAGATAATTATCGATACAGGAATGAAAAAGATTGTGATAGGAAAAAGAAAATCAAAAGTTACCATCGAAGCAAAGAAAACAGCTACCGTCTCCACAACCTTCAAAAGAACTTTTTTATATTTTACCATCAAGATAATTACTCCTGTTATTAGAAGCATGTAAACAATTAAAAAAAGAGAATTTTCAACGTTTTCTGGGTTTTCAAAAGCTGGTTCTAGTTCTCCAGCTTTTATGAGTTGAATATACTCATTTCCAACATAAAGCCCTAAAACTTGAGTTAGCAAGAAAATTCCAACAAAAAATAGCATTATTTTCTTTTCTTCCATCTTAAAACCTAAATCCAAATTGTTTTGCAAGCTTTTTTAAATTCCCTCTTTCAAGCCCAGCTTTTCCCCCAAAAGTTTTAAGTAATTTTTTCATTTTCTCATACTGACTTAGCAATTCTCTAACTTCAGACTCTGGTCTTCCGCTTCCTTTAGAAATTCTTGTAATTCTGCTTGCATTTATAATTTCTGGGTTTTCTCTCTCTTTTTTTGTCATACTATCGATGATATACTTATAACTTTTCAATTTTTCTTCCTGTTTTTCTAGAAGTTCTTCCGGAAGTTGCATTCCTAAACCTGGAATCATTTGCATAACTTTTGAAAGAGGCCCCATCTTTTGCATAGCTTGAATTTGCTCGTAAAAGTCTTGGAGAGTAAATTTTCCTTCAACAATTTTTTCAATCTTTTCTGGTTTGACTTCTGCTTCTTTAGCTTTTTCTAAAAGAGTTTGCAAGTCACCCAATCCAAGCAAACGAGAAACAAACCTTTCTGGACTATAAACCTCAAAATCTTCTATTTTTTCACCTATTCCAATAAATTTAACCTTTGCTCCAGTAGCAGAACAAGAGCTTAAAGCTCCTCCTCCTTTAGCAGTTCCATCCATTTTTGTTATTATAACTCCAGTAATACCAACTAGCTTATTGAATTCACTTGCTTGCGGACCTGCAATTTTACCTATATCTGCTGGAATTGTTAGTAAAACTTCATCTGGTTTTATAATCTCTCCTAGTTTTTTCAACTCTTCTGCTAATTCTTTATCTAAAGCATCTCTTCCTGCAGTATCAAAAATGATTGCATCATAATTTTTAAATTTTTCTAAAGCATCTCTTGCTCCATTGTATGGATTTTTCTTTTCATCAAAATAAACCGGAGCATTGATCTGTTTTCCTAATTGAACAAGCTGCTCAACTGCTGCTGGTCTATGATAATCTAAAGCAACCAAAGCTGGTCTTAAGCCTTGCTTTTGGAAATATTTTGCAATCTTAATAATACTAGTACTTTTTCCAGATCCAAAGAGCCCCACAACCATTATTTTTTTCTTACCGATAAGGCTAGAAGGTTTTCCTCCTAGCAAGTTTACCAGTTCTTCATATATTACTTTTAAAACATGCTCTCTAAGGGTTAAGCCTGCAGGGATTTTTTCTTCAAGACATTTTTTCCTTATTTTTACTATAAGCTCCTCTGTAAGTTTGACATCAACATCAGCTTGCAAAAGGGTTACTTTCAAATTCTCTAAAATTTCTTCTACAGTTTTTTTATCTATAGTAACTCCTGTGATTATTCTTCTTATCAAATTACTAAGATTTTTTCCTAAACTATCAAACATTTTCTCACTATTTTATTCATTTTTTAAAATTATTAAATCATTCAACAAGGTTTGATACAAAAAAGTTTGGGTCATATTCAATTAAGTCTTTTGAATTTTGTCCATTTCCTAAGAATAGGATCGGCTTTTTGAAAGAATAGCAAACTGAAAGTATATTCCCACCTTTTTCATTTACATCAACCTTTGAAAATATTATTGCATCTATCCCAACAACTTTATCAAAAAAGTTAAACTGGTTAATAACATCACTTCCACTTAGGCTGTCTAAAACTAAAATTTTTAAGTCAGGCTTATTTACTCTGCAAATTTTGTTCAACTCTTCCATCAAATTTTTATTTGTATGGCTTCTTCCTGCTGTGTCTGCTAAAACTACATCAAAACCTCTTGCTTCTGCAGCCTTTCTTGCATCGTATATAACTGCACAAGAATCAGCACCATACTTTTGTTTTATTACTTGTATGTCAACGCTTTTTGCATATTCTTCTATTTGATCTATTGCAGCAGCTCTGAATGTATCGCCAGCAGCAATCAAAGGTCTATACCCTTTATTTTTTAACCAAAGAGCAGTTTTTGTTAAGTTTAATGATTTACCAACACCATTAAACCCAAGAAAGACAAGAAGTGCAGGTCTGTTTTCTTTTTTTGCTTTTTCAATTATTTCTTCCAGACTGATTCTTGGCACAGAAAGAATTTCGAGTAAAATTTTTTTCAAACTTTCTTTTATAACTTTTGTTTCTTCGCTTTTTTTTACTTCCTTTCCAATAAGGTGATCTTTAAGTTCTTTTATTATTTTTTCAGCAACTTCCAAAGCAACGTCTGCTTCAATCAAATCAACTTTCATTTCGTTAAGTATAGGTTCTAAATCTTTTTCCTCAAGTTTTCTTTCTTTTACTTTTTTTATTATTCTTTCTGTAACTTTTTTTATCAGACTTTTTTTCTCACTTGGTTTTACTTTTTTTATTTCTTGTTTGCTTTCTTCTACTATTTTTTTTACTTCTATATCAATAAGTTCTGCTGTTTTTTCTGA
>JBBITC010000002.1:0-17964 GCA_037440965.1 Candidatus Aenigmatarchaeota archaeon
ATATCAAAAAAAGATAAAAAAGCAGAGAAAGAATTGATTAGAAAGCTGAACAGGCTTGGGTTGTTAGACGAGAAAGCAAGTTTGGATGACGTGCTTAGTTTAACTGTTGAAAATATTTTAGAAAGAAGGTTGCAAACAATTCTTTTTAGAAAGGGACTAGCCAATTCGCCAAAACATGCAAGGCAACTAATAGCTCATGGTCATGTTTTTATTGAAGGAAGAAAAATATTATACCCAAGTTATTTGGTAGAAAAAAACGAAGAGGATAAGATAACTGTTAAGGTGAAATAATGGAAGAGAAAAAAGAAAGGTGGGGAATAGCTCATATTTACAGCACAGCAAACAATACAATAATTCATATTACTGATATTACTGGGTCAGAAACATTAGCAAGATGTTCTGGTGGGATGATGACAGATAAGGATAGAGAAGAAGGAATGCCTTTTCCTGCTATGCTTGCAGCAAAAAAGGCTGCTGAAGAAGCTTTGGCAAAAGGAATTACTGGAGTCCATATAAGAGTAAGAGCTGCAGGTGGGACAAAAAGTAAATCTCCAGGAGCAGGAGCGCAACCTGCTATAAGAGCCTTAGCAAGAGCTGGTTTAAAAATAGGAATGATAGAAGACGTGACACCAATCATTCATGGAAAGATGAGAGCAAAGGGTGGGAGAAGAGGAAGGAGAGTATAAACAAAAAATTAAAATATTTGGATTTTAAAAAGTAGTGTTATAGTGGTTTGATGGAAATTAAAATTTTGAACAAAAATGAATCTGAAATGAGTTTTATTTTAAAAGGCGCAACTCCTGGTTTTGCTAATTCTTTAAGAAGAACTATGATGATGGAAGTGCCGAGTATGGCAATAGAGTTTGTTGATTTCCTAAAAAATAGCTCTTGCTTGCCAGATGAAATAATAGCAAATAGACTTGGACAAATTCCTTTGAAATTTGAAAGAAATGTTTATGAGTTGCCAAATGAATGCAAATGCGAAGGAAAAGGTTGTAGCAGATGTCAAGTAAGATTTGTTCTTAAGAAAAAAGGTCCTTGTGTGGTTTATTCTGGTGATTTGAAATCAAAAAATAAAGATGTCTATCCTGTTTTTGACAATATTCCAATAATCGAACTCTTTGAAAATGAAGAGTTGGAGCTTGAAGCAATAGCCCAGTTAGGTTTGGGGAGAGAACACGTAAAATGGCAAGCTTCTTTAGCTAGTTATAAAAACATGCCTAGTATCTCAATAGATACAAGAAAGTGTAAAGGAGAAAAATGTAGCAAATGTGTTTCAAAATGCGTGAGAAAGGTTTTGAAAATAGAAAACGGAAAGATAATAGTTACTGATGAAAAAAATTGCAATTTGTGTTTGCAATGCATAGAAGTTTGCCCAGAAGAAGCGATTAAAGTTGAAGCTTTGGAGGATACTTTTATTTTCAATGTAGAAACAACCTCAGGGTTGACTCCTGAAGAAGTCGTTTTAGAAGCGATAGAAGGTTTGGAAAAAAAGATAAAAGAATTTGACAAAGAAGTGAAAAAGATAAAATAGAAAAAACTTTTTATTTTAAATCATATTTTTTAAAGTAGGCAGGGGTAGCCAAGTCTGGTCAAAGGCGCAGGTTAGAAGGCGAAACTTAAGATCAGACTCTTAAGTGCTGATAAAAGATGAAGAAATCCTGTGGCTTAGTGCCTTCCTGGGTTCGAATCCCAGCCCCTGCATTTTTATCCTTAATTTTACAATGTTAGACGTCTAACATCAACAACTTAAACTTTCTACAAAAAAGAATAGTTATGAAAATTGGAGTTTTGTTCACAGGTGGAAAAGATTCTTGCCTAGCTTTAAAAAAAGTTATGCAAAAACATGAAGTTGCTTGTTTAATCACTTTAATTTCTAAAAATAAAGAAAGCTATATGTTCCATGTTCCAAACATAGAACTAACAAAAATCCAGGCAAAAATTATCGGCTTTCCAATAATTCAAAAAATAACAGAAGGCGAAAAAGAAAAAGAATTAGAAGATTTGAAAGAAATTTTGAAAGAAGCAAAAAAGAAGTTTAAAATTGAAGGAATAGTAACTGGAGCTATTGCTTCAAAGTATCAGAAAAGTAGAATAGAAAAAGTTTGCAAAGAATTGAAATTAAAATGTATTAATCCTTTATGGAATGAGAATCAAATAAAACTTCTTGAAGAAGTTGTAGAAAATGATTTCAAAATCATAATTACTGGAGTGTTTGCCTTTCCTCTTGATGAAAGCTTCCTTGGAAAAGAAATTGATAGAGAAATGATAGAGAAATTGGGAGAACTCATGGAAAAATATAAAATTAATCCTGCAGGAGAAGGGGGAGAAATAGAAACAACAGTTGTAGATGCTCCTTTCTTTAAAAAAAGAATTGAGATAGAGGATTTTGAAATAAAGTATAAAAACTATTCAGGAATATTTAAAATAAAGAAAGTTAATTTAGTGAAAAAATGATTAAGATAGAGAATGCTAAAACAACACATGTAAATTTTATAATTGAAGGAATAAAAGAAATTTTTGAAATAGAAAAGGCAAAATTCACAAAAAAACAGAAAATAGAACTGAAAAAAAGTATCATTAAAGATATCAAAAGAAGAGAGATAAAAATTGCCATTAAAGAAAATGAGCCAGTAGGTTTTATATGGTTTAAGTTTAGCGACAAAACACCATTTGGAATAAATTATGGGAGATGGGACGAAGAATATTGTTGGATCAACTGGACTTATGTGACTAAAAAATTTAGAAATAAAGGAATAGGCTCTACTCTTTACAAAGAAATTGAAAAAATTTGCAAGAAAAAGGGGATAAAAACAATAATGTTTGACATTTTCAAAGTCAATAAACTTTCAGAAAAAATTCACAAAAAATTAGGATTTAAAGAGCTTCTTTCGATATATACAAAAAAAGTTAGCTAACATTCTTAAATATATAACCCTTATTGTATCTTATAGGTGGTAAGAATAGCAGTTGGTGGTTACTGCCAAGCTTGCAATAGGTATTCGCCAGGATTGTACACTTGCCCTGTTTGCAGAGCAAAAGTTTGCCCGCTTTGCGTAGTTCCTGGTCAAAGATTTTGCATTTTATGCAAAGGAAAGGTGAAAAAATGAACACTGGTGATTTTGTCTATGTAGACTATGTTGGAAGAGTGAAAGACACAGGAGAAATATTTGATTTAACAAAAGAAGATTTGGCAAAGAAAGAAGGAATTTATAGCCCAGAAATTAAGTACAAACCTATACCAATAATAGTTGATGCAAAATTCATTCTTGCAGGTTTAAACAAAGCATTAAAAGAAATGAAAGTTGGGGAAAAGAGAAAAGTAGAAATAAAACCAGAAGATGCTTTTGGTGAAAGAAACCCTAGTCTAGTACAGCTAATTCCTGTTTCAAGCTTTAGAGCTCAAAATATAGAACCAAAAGTTGGAGAAACTGTGAATATAAGTGGATTTAGAGGAAGGATAGTTAGCATTTCTGGTGGAAGAGTTAAAGTCGACTTCAACCACCCTCTTGCAGGCAAAACATTGGAATATGAAATAGAAATTGTGGGAGAGATTAAAGATACTAAAGAAAAAGTTGAAGCGATAGTTTTCTACTTCACAGGAATAGAAAAAGAAGATTTTGAAGTTAGGTTAAAAGAGAAAAGTGTAGAAATAGAATTTAAAAAAATATTTAGTTTTGCTAGAGAGGTTAAGGAAAGAGTAGCTAAAGCAATAAAAGATTGGGTAAAAATAGATGAAGTGAGGTTTATAGATGTTTTCAAATAAGAATTTATTCTTAATTTTATAAAATAATTAATCAGTGATAGTATGGGTGTAAAGCAAATAATGGAAAAACCTGGTGCACCTTCAAAAGTTAGCCAATATGATGAAGAAATTAGAGACTTGCTAGAAAAAAGAAAGACAAGAATAAAAGTAGTTGGTGCAGGAGGGGCAGGAAACAACACAATAACAAGACTTATGCAGGTTGGGATAGTTGGTGCAGAAACTATAGCAGTAAATACTGACGCGCAAGATTTACTTTACACAGACGCTGATGTCAAAGTTTTGATAGGAAGAGAACTAACAAGTGGTTTAGGAGCAGGAGCAGACCCAAGAATTGGAATGGAAGCTGCAAAA
Source organism: Candidatus Aenigmatarchaeota archaeon (assembly GCA_037440965.1). Lineage (GTDB taxonomy): Archaea > Aenigmatarchaeota > Aenigmatarchaeia > CG10238-14 > SCSR01 > JAVZHQ01. The sequence goes on from JBBITC010000002.1 coordinate 4,118, forward strand.
GAAAGCAAGGAAGATATTAAAAAGGCTTTAAGAGGAGCTGACATGGTTTTCTTAACTTGTGGTTTGGGCGGAGGTTGCCTAAGAGGAGATTCTTTGATTTTAACAAACCCGGAAGGGCCTGTACCTATAAGTTCAATTAAACCAGGGATGTTTGTTTATACAATAAGTGAAAATGGAAGTTTAGAAAAAAGAAAGGTTTTGGCTGCTATGAAAACTGGCATCAAAAAAGTTTTTGAAATAAAAACAAAAAACAGAACTTTGTACGCGTCTTTTGACCATCCATTTTTAAGAGTGAAGAAGCTAAACAAACTGAGTAATAACAGGTTTTCAAAATTTGCTCTTGAATGGGTGGAAGCTCAAAAACTTAACATAGATGACCTTGTCGTAATCTTAAGAGAAATACCAGACGAAGGTAAGACAGTAGAACTTAAAAATGGAAAAAATATAGATGAAGAATTTTGCAGGCTTGATGAAAAATTTGCTAAAAAGATAGAAAGAAAAGGATTAGATTTTCTCTACGAATACAGAGGTCCTACCAACTCTGAATTTTTTAAAAATTTTGGTTTTGCAAAGATAGTTTCTATAAAAGAAATTGGTGAAGAAGAAGTGTATGATATAACTGTGGAAGGTAGCCACAACTTTGTTGCAGAAGGTTTTGTTGTCCACAATACAGGGACAGGAAGTCTGCCAGTAATAGCAGACACAGCCAAAAAAATGGGAGCTTTGACGGTTGCAGTAGTTACTTTACCTTTTAGCATGGAAGGAAAAGTAAGAATGGCAAATGCAAGAGAAGGATTAAAAAATTTAGAGGGTGTAGTTGATACACTTATAGTAATCCCAAACGATAAACTTTTGGAAATAGTTCCTGATGTAAGCATAGCTACTGCCTTTAAAGTTGCAGATGAAATTTTGGTAAATGCAGTTAAGGGAATAACAGAACTTGTTACTAAACCAGGGTTAGTTAACTTAGATTTTGCAGATGTGAGAGCAGTAATGTCTCAAGGCGGGCTTGCGATGATTGGAATGGGTGAAAGTGACACAGAAAATAGAGCTTTAGAGGCTGTTGAAAAGGCTTTAAACAATCCTTTGATAACTGTTGATATTAACGGAGCAAAAGGTGCTTTGATAAATGTCATGGGCGGGCCAGATATAACTATAAAAGAAGCACAGCAAGTTTGTGAAGCAGTCTCATCAAGATTGTCATCAGACGCAAAAATAATTTGGGGAGCTCAAATAGCTAAAGAGCTTGGCGACACAGTAAGAGCTTTGCTAATAATAACAGGAGTTAAATCTCCTCAGATATTTGGACCAGAAAAACCATGGAGCGAAGAAGAGAGAAAAGATATAGAGAAAATACTTGGCGTAGAATTCTTGTAAGAAGATGCACATGAAGCTGAACATAAAAGAGACTATTCAAAATTATAGAAGAGTTTTATCAATAAGTAAAAAGCCGGATCATGAAGAACTTATAACAACAATAAGAATATGTGCCATAGGAATAATTCTCATAGGCTTTATAGGTTTTATTTTATATTTATTATCTTTATTAATGCCGTTTTAAGTGATAAAAATGATATACACTGTTAAAACTGTTGTCGGAAGAGAAAACATAGTAATGGAAACAATAGCCTCAAAAGTTAAGTCGCAGAACCTTAATATTCAATCATTAGTTCATCCTGAGGAAATAAAGGGCTACGTATTTGTTGAAGGGGACATTAAAGATATAGAGAAAGTGGTACAGATGATTCCTCATGTTAGAGGTTTGATTAAAACTCCTGTTGAAATTAAAGAAATACAAAGATTTCTTCAACCAAAAACTGTTGAAATTGAGTTGAATGTAGGGGATGTTGTAGAAATTATAGGTGGGCCTTTTAAAGGCGAGAAAGGGAAGGTAGTAAGGTATGATAAGGCAAAAAGGGAAGTTACTATAGAGCTACTTGAAGTTACTGTACCAATACCTGTAACTGTAAGCGCAGAATTTGTTAAAATGCTAGAAAAAGCAAGTAAATGATTGTTATGGGAGAAAAAGAAAGTATTGAAATAGTGATCGAAGGCGGAAAGGCTTCTCCTGGGCCAACAACTGCACCAAAGCTTAGTATTTATAAGGTTAACATAGGAGAAGTTTTCAAAAAGATTAATGAAAAAACAAAAGAGTATGAAGGAATGCAAGTACCGGTAAAAATTACGATAGATAAAGATACGAAAGAATTTGAAATTTCTGTTGGTTTGCCACCCATTTCCAGTTTGATAAAGAAAGAATTAGGTATAGAAAGAGCAAAGATAACTGAGGAAGAAAAAGCAGCTGGAAAAACAAGCGTTGGAAATTTGACCATAAAACAATGTGTAAAAATTGCAAAAATTAAAATGGAAGGAATGCTTGCTAAAGACCTAAAGGCTGCAGTTAAGCAAGTAGTAGGAACTGCTGCAAGTATGCCCATAACAGTTGAAGGAAAAAAAGCAAAAGAAATTATAAAAGAAATTGAAGAAGGAAAATGGGACGATATCTTAAAATAAATTCTAGAAAACCAATTTAATATTGATGGAAATTACTGGTCTTTTTGTTGCTGCTGTAAGTACACCTGCTTTGGGTATTGCTTTTTGGTTAATTCTTTCTAGAATTTTTAAAGAAAGAAGGATAAAGAAGGATAATTTAGAAAATATAACTAAAGATCTTTCAAAAGAATTGGATGAACTTTATAAAGATTTGAGTGAAGAAAATTACAGGAATTTGAATTTAATTTTTCTTGATAAGACAAAAGAGTTGCTTGACGGACAAAAAAATTTTCAAGACATTTTTCTTTTTAACGAGCTTAAGTATGCTAGCATTTATCTAAACCAATTCATCAAATCATTAAATGCTAACAATAAAAATCCGTACTTAATCTATAAGACAAAGCATTTCTTGGTTAAAAGTATGGAAAATACGCCAAGTCTCTATGTAAGAAAAAGGCTAGAAGATATCATTTTTGCTCTAGAGAGGATTGAAGCTAGGCTTTCTAGTTAGTTTTATAAGCTTTATGTACATATGTAAAATATACCGCATCACTGCCTAGGCAGGAGGTATAAATGAAGGAAAAGATATTGAATAAAATAAAAGAATTGAGGGAAAAATCTAAAAAAAGAAATTTTGTTCAGACTTTTGACCTGATAATTAACCTCAAAGAATTTGATGTAAAAAAACCTGAAAATAAAATAACTGAAGATATAGCCCTTCCTCATGGAAGAGGAAGTGAGGCGAAGGTTGTTATTTTTTCTGATAGCATAAAAGACGTTGATGCCCAAGTTCTTACAAGTGCTGACATAGAAAAAATTGCAAAGAATAAAAGAGAGGTTAGAAGAATCGCAAAGAATACTGATTTTTTCCTTGCTGAACCAAAATTAATGCCTTTAGTTGGTAAATATTTTGGTCAATTTCTTGGACCAAGAGGAAAAATGCCAAAAATAATATCTGGGAACATAGAAAAACTTATTGAAAATTACAAAAAGTCTGTGAGAATAAGGATAAAGGACGCCCCAGTTGTTCAATGTTTGGTTGGAAAGGAAAACATGAAAGACGAGGAAATAGCTGAAAATATAGAGACTGTGATAGAAACATTGAAAGCAAAACTTCCAAAAGGTAAACAAAACATAGGAGAAGTTTTGCTTAAACTCACGATGAGTAAGCCGATAAAAATTGAGGTGTGAAAATGGTAAAAGAAGAAAAGGTTGTAAAAAAGGAAGAGCTTAAAGATTTGATAAAAAAATATAACACAATCGGTTTGATAGATATCTTCAAACTTCCAAGTAAGCAAGCACAGGAAATAAGAAAGGAAATAAGAGGAAAAGGAATTATAAAAGTTGTGAAGAAATCGATGTTAATTAACTCTTTAAAGGAGTTAAACCTAGAAAATTTTGAAGAACTTGAAAAATTAATTCCAAAACAGCCAGCTGTTTTGCTAACCAACTTGGAACCTTTTAAAATTTATTCATTAATCAGCAAACTTAAGTTTTCCACTTTTGCTAAAGAAGGAGATGTTGCAACTGAAGATATAAAAGTAAGTGCTGGCCCAACTTCCTTACTTCCTGGGCCTGTAATAAGTGAACTCTCAAAAGTTGGTATTCCTGCTGGTGTTGAAGAAGGAAAAATTGTTGTCAAAAAGGATGTTACTGTTGCAAAGAAAGGAGATAAAATTTCAAAAGAATTGGCTGGTGTTTTGAGAAAGTTAAAAGTCCAGCCTATGAAAATTGGTTTAAACCTTGTTGCAATTTATGAGAATGGAAAAATATGTTCAAAAGAAATTTTAGAATTAGTTAATGTATATCCAGATAAATTGAAGGAAGCTTTTAATCAAGCTTTAAATCTTTCTATCAATATTAATTATCCAACAAAAGAAAATATTCAACAAATGATAATTAAAGCTTACCAGAGTGCGTTAGCTTTAGAAAAATTTGGAGGTGTTAAATAATGGAAGTTGTTTATAGTGCGCTTCTGCTTCATTCAGCTAAGTTGCCGATAACAGAAGATAACATAAAAAAGATACTTCAATCTATTGGCCTGACTCCTGATGAAAACAGGATAAAAGCTTTGATAGCAAGCCTAGAAGGAGTAAACATAGATGAAATTCTTAAGCAAGCTCCAGCAGCCATAACTACTGCGCCTTCAGAAGAAGTAAAGAAAGAGGAGGAAAAGAAAGAGGAAAAGAAAGCTGAAGAGGCAGTTGCAGGATTAAGCTCACTATTCGGGTAAGTGAAAAAATGAAAAAATTGATTGAGCTAGCTGAAAAAATTAAGAATGAAGAATTGAGGAAAAAAGTTATTGATTTTATTAAAAATCCGAGACTAAGTAGCAAGGATTTTAAGAAATACCCAAAATTAAGTATAGAAGAGGGCAGATGTCCCTTTACTGTAGGTTCGGGAGCAGGAAAAATAACTGTGGAAAGGGATATATTGAACCATTCTATCGCCTTAGCAGAACTCTGCTTAAAGGTTGCTGAAGTAGCTGAAAAAAATTATAAAATTCCAATAAATAGGGATAACCTTTTAGCTGCTGCTATTCTTCATGACATCATGAAAATTTTTGAGTACAAGAAAAGTGAAAAAGGTTTAGAACATACAGGCATACTATTAGACCATAGCATGCTTGCAACTGCTGAGCTTTACCATCAAGATTTTCCAGAAGAGGTAATTCACATAATAGCTTCTCATTTTGGTGAAACTGGGCCTACCCCTCCAAGAAATTTTGAAGCCTTAATATTTCATTATTGTGATACTTTACTCTCGCTTGTTGAATTTCATTTACAGGCAACGTCTCAACCTGAACAACCTTTGCAGCTAATCTTACTTGATGAAGAAACGATAAAGAAATTAACTGAAGGAAAAAAAGAATAATATGGAAGAATTATTCAAAATGGGAATTTCTTTTATCAAGAAAATAAAAACTACAGATAAGATTCTTTTAATTTACCATAAAGATTTAGACGGTTTAACATCTGCTTTAATTTTTATTAAATGTATGAAAAAATTTGGGGTAAAAATTTCTGAAAAGGTTGCATCCTCAAATGAAGAAATAGAAAAAATTCTAGAAAAAGTCAAGAAATTCGACAAGATTGTAATTTTTGACATAGACATTTCTTACATGAAAAAGGATCTGATAAAAATGAAAAAAGAAATGCTTATCATCGACCATCATCCTCCTCGTAAAAATTTAAACAGTAAAAAAATTTTTTACATTAACCCGAGACTTGAAAAACCAAAAATTTACCAGCCAACATCTTACATTACTTACAAATTGTTATCAAGAATTTCCGATTTGAGAAGTGAAGAATGGCTAGCTGCTTTAGGAACTGCAAGCGATTATGGTCTTGAAGATTGTAAAGATTTGATGAAAAAATGGGTAAAGATAAAGAAAAAAGAAGAGTTGGGGAAAACAAAAATGTGGAAAAAAGTAGAAGAATTGGTGGGAATTATAAGTGAAATTGGTTTTCCAAAAGTTTTGACTTTGCTTGAAAGGGCTAAATCTTTTGAAGATTTTAAGAAAAATAAAATTGTAAAAAAAGCTTTAAAAAAATATTCAAAAAAGATGAAAGAGTGTGAAAGAAGTTTTTGGAAAAATATTCGAGTATTTGAAAAATCGAACTTGGTGATTTCTGAAGTTAAAACAAAACATAGGGAAATAACTTCTCTTGTTTCAACAAAAATGACTGGCAAACTCCCTGGAAAAGTTATTGTTATCTTAAGGAAAGTTGGGAAAAAATATGCCGTACATGCAAGATATCATGGAAGTAGAGAAATAGAATTAGGGAAAATATTGGAAAGATGTGCGAAGAATTTGAACGGTGGTGGTGGTCATCCACATGCAGCAGGAGCTACGATAAAAGTGAAGAACAGGGAAGTTTTTGAAAAAAGGCTTTTAGAAGAATTAAACCGAATTTTCTTATAAAAAAACTAATCTTACCTTTAATTGAAAAAATAAGCTTATTTTTGCCTTATTTTTTGACATCACCGGAAGTGAGGTTCCAAAACCCAGGTATATTTTAAAATCTTATTTTTAAAGGTGAGTGAAATGAGATGCTTACTTTGCAATTCAAAAAGAATTTTGAAATTTATAGATGCATTTGGTGAGAGAAGAGTATTTTGTAAATCTTGTGGAAGAAGTTTCCTTGAAAGCACAGTAATTAAATTTAAAAATCAAACAAGCTTACTAGAGTTCCATCCTGACACATACTCTAGAAATTTTTCCCAAAATAAGGTAATGACATGGAAGTTTTAAGAAAAGTAGAAATTGAACTAGTAAAAGATAGGAAAATGCTTAAATGGAGAGTAAATTGGGTCAGCAATAACAGGATTGGCGGGTTTCTTAAACCAGCTAACTTAGAGTTTCCTTAGGACTACAAAAAGATGGAATTTTTCATAGGGATCAAGCTCAACTTTATCCAAAATTTCAAAATGTTTTTCTAGCTCTTTTAAACATTCTTTATAAACTTCTTTTGGTGGTTTAATTGAGCTTATGCTTTGAGATTTTATTGCTATTTCTGCAATACCATCTTGCTTTAAAAATTTCTCTGAATTTTTTACTAGTATTTTAATTTGATCAGGATCAGCAACATCTTCATAGACTACATCTACTTTTTCAAGTATCAAATTTTCATAAGTTTCTGTTAATCTTGCGTCTCCAAGAATTGGTATGATATTTTGTCTGATTTCTGCCAGTCCAACCAAATCTCTTAACGGCCTTTCAGAAATCTCTACTGCATAAATGATTCCATCTTTACCCACAATATCACTTATATGACTAATTGTAGTTCCAGAGCCAGCTCCCAAGTAAAGAACTTTGCTTCCTTTTTTGAATGGGAAATATTTCACTCCTTTTTTTATTGCAGCACAAAGTTTAGAACGAAAGGGTATCCATTCTCTGTATTCCTTTTCTTTAACCCTAATCAACTGCTCGCCATAGACATTCCTTCCAAGCGTAAGGTTTATTGTACAGATTTTATTACCAATAACATAGACGCCTTCAAACTTATGAGGCTTGACTTGCATTTTAAACCCTACTTTTCTTTAGAAATTTTTTTAATTTCTTCTTCCAAATCCTTTTTCAGCTTATCTGCCTTGTATTCTTTTGAATAGAAGTCAATTTTTGCGGCCATGCTTAGTTTTGCAGCTAGATGTCTTGCAACCTTTCCCCTTAGTTTCGCTTGAACTTTTTGAACATAAGGATGTTGGAAAAGCAAACCATACTTAGGACTTTTTCCTTTTCCATGTAAAAACCTAAAAAGTGATTTTTCTGCACCTAAAAGCTGGATTGTTGAAGAAGGCATTTTAGCAAGCTTTTCTAGACTTCCTGCTTTTGAGATGAACTTTGCTGCCAAGATTGGGGTTGCAAGCTCTGAAAAGTTTGGTGCAATTTCTCTTAAAAGTTTTTCAAGATATTTTGAAAGCTCTTCCCTTACCTCATAAAGTTTAAGGATCGAAGCTGCAAACTCTTGAATCGGTTTTATATCTTCTTCAGATAAATCCATCCCCATGCTTTTATCTTTAAACTCAACTAAATCTTTCTCGTTTACTTTTTCTCTTAAGCCAAAATCTCTTATCAACCTCAAGTATTTTTCATGATTACTGATGATCCTGTCCATTTCAGGAAAATGTAAAGAGTGCCATTCCCTTATTCTCTCAACAAAAATGTTTATTGTTTTGTCCAATTCTTCTATAGCTCCGTTTACTTGGACTACAAGTCTATCTTTGCTCAAAACTTTTTTTATCCTTATTTTAGTTAGTTCTGCACTTACTCTTGATAAAAATTGGTTGAACTCTATTTTGTCTTTTACAAAACCTTTCTCTATAGCTATTTTTCTTAAATTCTCTTTTATGAAAATTTCAGCTCTATTGTTAGGTTCAGTTTTAACCCCTGCCTTCCTAACAGAAAAAACAAACTCTTTGTAACCTTTCTTCCAAAGCTCATTTTGAACTTTTTTCTCTTCCTCTATTACCTCTGTTTCAGAAGCTACTAACTTTTCTGCAATTTTTTCTAGATCTTTAGGAAAAGGAATAAAATAAATAATTCTACTTTTTTCATCCAAACCAAAGCAACCAATGAAAGTTGTAACTATGTAGGCTCTCATACTTTTTCTATAATAATATTAGTTTAATAAGTTTTACATAGCAAAAAAATAATGATGGAGTTACAAACAATTCCTTTTGGCTTACTGCTAATCATGATAGGAATTTTTCTAGTTATTCTTGGTGGTATTTTAATATTTCTACAAGAAAAACAAACAAAAGTTGAAGGTGGTTTTATAGTTTGGGTTGGCCCTTTTCCTTTAGCTTTAACAACCTCTAAAGAAGCATTTTATTTTCTTTTGATAATCTCTTTAATCTTTATATTCCTGCTAATTCTATTTTATTTTATCAAATGGTGAAAAAATGATTTGGTTGATATTAGCAATTGTCTTGATTGTTTTAATCGTAGCTGGTATTTGCATCTATTATATAAACAAGATAATCGTTCTTTCTAATAGAATTGATAATGCATGGAGCCAAATAGATGTCCAGCTTAAGAAAAGAGCTGATTTGGTTCCAAATCTTGTGGAAACAGTAAAAGGTTATATGAAGCACGAGAAAGATGCTATAAAAATGGTTACAGAAGCAAGAGAAAGGATGCTTGGAGCAACAAGCATGAAAGAAAGAGTAAAGGCAGAAGGAGAATTAACAAAAGCGTTAAAAACAATTTTTGCCATAGCTGAAAACTATCCAAAGTTAAGAGCAAGCGAGAATTTCAAACTTTTGCAAGAGCAGCTTGAAGGAATTGAAAACAAGGTAGCTTATGCCAGGCAGTTCTATAATGATTCTGTTTTAAGGTTTAACAACACAATTTCTACAATTCCAGGAGTTTGGTTTGCAAAAATTATAGGTAAGGATAAATCAAGAGAATATTTTGAAATAGCAGAAGAAGAGAGAAAGCCAGTTAAAGTGGAATTTTAATGGAAAAAATAAGCTTTTATGAGCAAATAGCAAAAAATAGAAGAAACTCTCTTCTTTTAGCTATCCTTGTTTTTTTCTTTCTTTCATTGTTAATTTATGTTATAGGTGAAATTCTTGCCCCAGAATTTTCCATAATCTTTCTAATATTTGCAATATTTTTTGTTTTTCTTTACACCTATGGAACCTATATGTATGGTGATAAAGTAATTCTTGCTGCAACAAAGGCAAAACCAATTGGAGAGGATGATAAGAAGTATTTGCATCTGATAAACACCGTTGAAGGCTTAAGCATTGCTGCTGGTATACCAAAGCCAAAAATTTATGTTATTGAAAGTGAGGAAATAAATGCTTTTGCAACAGGAAGAAATCCGGAAAATGCTTCTATAGCAGTTACTTCTGGTTTGCTCAAGAACTTGAAAAGGGACGAGGTTGAAGGAGTAATAGCTCATGAAATTTCACACATAAAAAATTATGATATAAGGTTCATGACTTTGGTAGCTGTAATGGTTGGACTTGTTGCTATTTTAAGTCATTTGCTTTTAAGAACCATGCGATATGGCTCTAGAAGAGACGAAAGAAAGGGTGGAGGTTTACTTTTAATTATTGGTTTGATCTTAGCTTTAATCTCCCCAATTATAGTTAGGCTAGTTCAATTTGCAATATCAAGAAGAAGGGAATTTCTTGCTGATGCTAGTGCAGTAGAACTAACAAGATATCCTGAAGGTCTAGCTTCTGCCTTAGAAAAAATTATGAATATAAATCAAGGAAAGATGAATGTTAGCGAAGCGGTTAGTCATTTGTTCTTTGCAGACCCAAATAAAAGCCCCTTAGATAAGCTTTATGCTACCCATCCTCCTATAGAGGAAAGGATTAAAATATTAAGAAGTATGTGAGTTATTTTATGAAGAAGAATGAACTAATTTTGCTTCTTTCAAAAGAAAACTCCTATCTAGTGAGTTTAAAAAAAAAGAAATTTCACACAAAGGATGGAATTTTTAGTTTGGAAGAACTTTTTAAAAAGAATTTTGGAGATAGGATAAAAACTCATCTAGGAAAAGAATTTTTAATCGTCAAACCAACTATAGCAGATATACTTGAAAGAATTGAAAGATTACCACAAATAGTTATGCCAAAGGATGCTGCTTTAATTCTTGCTTATACAGGAATAAGGCAAGGTAGTTTAATCGTGGACGCAGGAACTGGATCAGGGTTTTTAACAATATTTCTTGGAAGTTATGTCTATCCAGGAAAAGTTATAACTTATGAAATAAACAAAAAATTTGCAAAAATAGCAAAGCAAAACATTAAACTTTCTGGGTTAAAAAACATTAAACTTAAACAAAAGGATATAACAAAAGGGATAGATGAGAAAAATGTTGATTTAATAACTTTAGATATGAAAGATGCAGAAAAAGTTATAGAGCATGCCTATAAAGCCTTAAAGCCTGGTGGTTATTTAGTTGTTTATTCTCCTTACATAGAGCAAGTTTCTTCAGTAGTTAAAAAAATGGAAGAGAAAGGTTTTTGTAGTATAAAAACAGTTGAAAATATAGCAAGAGAGTGGCAAGTTGAAAAATACACAAGACCAAAAACTCTTGGCTTATTACACACAGGTTGGCTGACTTTTGGAAGAAAGGTGGAAAAATGAAAGAAAAAATAAAAGAAATGGGAGAAATTGAACCAGAACTGCCTGCAATAACACCTGAAATGATAAGAACTACTTTTGAAGCTCTGGAAGCAAAAGGTATGGTTTTTTATTCTGAAAGTGGAGCTTATATACCAACAGAAAGGGGTTGGAAGCTTTTGATGGAAATAAAACCTGTAAGAGAAGAGATAATAGCTTATGGTCATCCGAATGTTACTGCTAAGCATGAAACAACTTTAGAAATAACAAAAGCTGAAGAAATAAAAAAAGATGCTGATTGCATAATTGGAGTTAGAGCAAATAAAGCATGTAAAGATTTGAGTAAAGAATTTAAAGATGGTTTAAAGGAAGGAAGAAAGTTAGAAATAACAATTCAGGTTGAAGGAATTGAAGATACAATAGTAGCTTATGGTTCACCTGCTTTGAAATTAAGTAATGAAGAAGATATTGTTGTGAGAAAGTCTGATTTTATTGACGGAAGAACTTTGGCTATACTAGCTAATAAAGCTGCTTGCGACTTGAAAAAAGAATTAATTGAAAAATTGAAGGATCCAAAAACTGAAATAAAAGTAATTCTTGAAATAAAAAGCTAATATGAAAAGCTTTTTCTGTTTTTTATAATTAATTTGAATAAAGAAGCTATTTTGGGGTTGTAGTATAGCTAGGAAGTTCCCTGTAATGGTCTAGTACTCCGGACTCGGGCTCCGGAAACCTGGGTTCAAATCCCAGCAACCCCATTTTAAAAAATCATTTTATCAATATTGCTTTTATTCTTTTAAACAAAAAATGCTTTTAGCCTTTTCCCAAAGTAAATCTCATTTCCAATTCTTCAATTCTTCTTCTCTCTTCTTGCAAAATTTTCTCCTGTCTTTCCACAATTTTAAAAATTTCTTTTGGCGCATTTTCCATTTCTAAAATTCTCTTTAGAAACTTGTTGAAATTGTATGGCGAATCAAAAGAATTCGGAACCCAAATTGTTCTACCCTTTCCATCTTTACTAAGATTTATTAGCCTATACTTTTCATTCAAAATATAAGCATATTGTTTTTTTGTAAAATCAAGATTTTCATGCAATAATCCTTGGTTGTTAACTATAAGGGAAAACGTTTCGTACAAACCTTTCTTTTCAAGAGCTTCGGTTAAAAAAGAAAATAATGAATAAGATTCTTCTAAGCTGTAGAGATATGGGTAAATTCCAAAAGCTTTTTTCCAAGTTGATAAAGTATTTTCAGCCACTAGCCTATAAAGCAACTTGTTTCTTTCCTCTAAAAGTCTCTGAGGAACTTTTTTCCTTCCGATTTGAGAAATAATGTTTTCTAAAGAATTATATTCACCTTCAAGTTTTAACTCAGAAAACAAGGATTCAGAAAGTTCGCTAATAATTCTTGGTGTTTTTTCTTTTGCCAGGATTGCGTATTCTTCTGGGGCGAGAATTAAAAAAGGGCCTTCGTTTATCTTCACAAACTTTTTATAATTTTCATTTCTCAAATCTTCTTCTGTGAAAAATGGATAATTTTTTTCTACTATAAGGTAACTTTTCTTTTTTATACTTACCACCTATTAATTCCCAAAAAAGAAAAAGGTCATCCTTTATTTAAAGGAAAGACTAGAAATATTTAAACTTTTCTCTTAATCCTAACTTGCTTAAATTTTTAGACTTTCCAAAGGCCATGAATATTGCAGTATTCTCTTGATTCAAGCTTTTCTGCCTCTATTTCGAACTCTGCTTCTGGTTTATCTCCTGGCTTTAAGAATTTTCTACAATATTTACCATCAGCTATTATTTCTATCCATTCTATGTAATGAGCTTCTTCCATAGGATGTGGTACTGAACCAACTTTAATCTTTATTCCTTTTTCTGTTTTTTCTATTACTGGAACATGCTTTTCTTTTCCAACATCTTCTGTTTTTTCTTCAATTAGTTCCATTGGCTGGCCACAACAAACCAGTTGGCCAACTCCTGCATCTAATACCTCAACAATATTTCCGCAAACATTGCATCTGTATATTTGCTTTTGTTTTGTCATTTTTTCACCTAATATTCCTCACACTTAATTTGATAAAAGCTTTTTTCATGGTCACAAGATGGGCATCTCTCTGGAGGCTCTTTCCCGAAATAAATATAGCCACACTCTCTGCAAACCCACCAAACTTCTTTTTCTTTCTTGAAGATTGTTCCTGCTTCAACTTCTTTCAAAATTTTTCTATATCTTTCTTCATGATGCTTTTCTGCTACAGCAATAGCTCTTAACCTTTTTGCGATCTCCTTAAACCCCTCTTTTTCTGCAACATCAGCAAACTCTGGATACATTTTTGTATGCTCATAATTTTCTCCAGCAATCGCTGCTCTCAAGTTCTCTGCTGTATTGCCAAATGTTGTTGGAACAGAAGCTTCAACTTTAATTTCTTCAACCTTTTCTCCTTTCTTCTTAAGCTCATTTATTAACTTGAACAACCAGCTTGCATGCTCTCTTTCATTTTCTGCTGTAATCAAGAATATCTCTGCAATTTGTTCAAAACCTTCTTTTTTTGCAATTTTTGAATAGAATGTATATCTATTCCTTGCTTGGCTTTCGCCAATAAAAGCCTTTGCCAAATTTTCAATCGTTTTTGTCATATTCAATCTTTTGTTTACTCCTTATTTAAAAATTTATTAAACCCCGTCTGGATAACCCAAGTAACACAAGGCATTCATGATTTTATGAAAGCCTAACATAAGAAAGGCTACTAAAATGAGAAAGAAAAT
>JBBITC010000002.1:18064-24635 GCA_037440965.1 Candidatus Aenigmatarchaeota archaeon
TAATGATATAACTATCGCCAGATCTTTCTACTCTTGATTGCTCAATCAATAGTGGTACTTTTCCTTTTTTGATGTTAGGAATTTTTAACCTAGGGCTGTAATTTCCATCATCATTTGAAAATGCCAAAAGCGTATCAACCCATTCGCATCTACCAGTTATGAAACCCTTTTCCAATTCAGGATAGTTTTGCTGTAAGTATTCTCTTGATTTGCTCCATTGAGCAGAGGTAGGTAAAAATTTAAATCTTATAGATTTTTCTGTTTTTCCTTCTTTTCTTTAGCTTGCCCTAATTGCTCCTTGATTAAAATTGCTGTCTTTGGGCCAATCAACCTGCTCAAACTTTCTAATGGAATTTCTCTCAATTTTTGTAATGAAGTTAAGCCAGAGGAATATAACTTTCTAGCTCTTACTCTTCCTATTCCCTTCAACTTTATTAAAGGAATTAATTCTTCCTTAACTCCATACTCAAGCCTTACTCTCAACTTTCTTATTTCTTTTAGCAAATCTTTATAACCCAAAAGTAAGGTAAGCTCTTGCAAAGAATAAACAAGCCAGTCAGCAATATGTCTTCTTCCATAAAATTCTCCTGGTGCAACTTTAAATTTTGTAAGAATTTGATCTTCAGTAGCTTCACTTATCCAAGCTTCAAACATTAAAGCAGTTTTTACTGATTTTAAAAAATCCTCAAATTCCAAATCCCATTCTTTTGGGATTTCCTGTATTATAAAATTCTCCCTTTTTGCAATTTCTTCGTTAAGCTCAGAAAATTCCCCTGTCCTTATGCTTAACAAAGGTTGCATTTCAATTGTGTTGCTAATAACCTGCAAAAAGCTGAATGGTTGAACCTCCTTCTTTCTTGCTCTATTTAAGCATTGAATAAAGTGAAAAGCAGTTAAGGGATCTATATAAAGTTCTGAAACTCTTCTTCCTATTCTTGTTGTTTTGATTAAATCCTTTTTTCTTTCTATAAATTTCCATTTTTCAAGTAAATCTAAAATTTCAGTAATTTTTTCTTCTACTAGCGAAATATCTCCAAACTGAAAGGCAAAAAAAGTTTTTGCAAAAAACTTCATTAAAGAACCTTCTGAATTGCAAAAGTTGTTTGAGATTAAAGCCAAAGTGTGCATTCTTAAAGCAGACTCAGAAACAAGTTTTGATTTAATTTCCTCTGGTTCACCATAGATATAATGCTCAATTAATTCTTCTGCTTCTTCTTCATTTTTTGTTAAAATTATTCCTTCACCAAAACTATCCCATTGGGGACGCCCACATCTACCGAGCATTTGATGTACCTCTGAAATAGGAATAAAGACTGCCCCAATACCGGGATAGTATCTTTTCAAATCTCTCATTATCACACGAAAGGCAGGTAAATTCACGCCATAGGAATTATGCACGATAAAACCAATACTATAGCTTTCATCCTCTTCTACACTTAGATTATAAGTTTTACCAGAATACTCCTCTTCCTCTATTTTTCTTATTTTAAAAAGAAGATAATTTTTCCAAATTTTATTGATGTTATAAGTCCTATTACCTTTTTCTTGTTTAAGATTGATTTTAAGTTCATCCATAAGGTTATAAAAACTCTTTCCACTAATCTTTACTAAGTAAATTTCTCCTTTTCCACCAAATGATTTTTCGCTTCTTTCTCCTTTCGAAATAGATGAAATGTAACCTAACGATGCTAAAAGTAACTGAAACTGATAAGCTAAACTTGGGGAAACTGTAGCAACTTGTATGTAACGCGTTCTATCATCATTTTTTACTCTGATATAACCATCACCGTCTAGGAAACCATGAAAAAAACCAAGCCTTACTTCTCTATTCGTATTAAAGAGAATGCTCGGTGGTATTCTTTTATTATGGGCATTGCTACCAATGTTTCTTCTCAACCAGTTTGCAAATTTCTTATTATAGAATGCTATTCTTCTTCTATGTCTTTCTAATTCTTGTGCACTTATCTTACATTTGGGAAAATACTTTCTTATTGTTGTTACTATAAAATTCATTAAATCTATTTCGTAAGAAGCGACATCAAAAATAATGGCACCTCCTTCTGTTGCTGATCCTTCTGCTGCCCAAATTCCTATTAATCTTGAAATTTCATAGTTGAGTGGAAGCTTTTTTGGTGTTCTGTTGGTTGCAGGATGATAAGTCTGTGTTTTACCATATTGATTGCAAACATACGACTCTTCTTTTTTCAAAAGAATCTCCTTACATTTTATATTCATTTTAGGAAGTGGTTGAAGTAGCATAAATGAAACTTTATCATCTTTGTTGTTTTGTAGAGCTGTGTATAATTCACGTGCCTTAATCCATTTCGGCCCTATATATTCCCACCAAATTTTTTGAGTACCATTACGATAATGTGTCTTATGTCTTATTTGCTTAACAACCAAAATTCGATGATTGGGCGAAACTTTAACCTTTAGAGTACCAAAAGATTTTATAACCAGCAATTTGCCTCTAAGCCTACTTTCCAAAGGTGAAATTACCTTTTTAAATCTTCCTTTATCTGTAAGCACCAAATCTCCTTTCTTAAGATCACATATCTTTTTACTACCATCGAATGTTACAACCCATGTATCTGGATGCAAACACAAAGTTGGAGTTGCGACGATAATTTTAATCAACCCATCCCTAAAATTGTCTTCAATTAATTTTTTTTGTTGGTATAAGAGGCCGGCATGATGAAATGCAACGCCCCCTCTTATACACTTTGCAATTTTTTTACATTGTTTTGTAGGAATTTCCAGAACTTTTTCAATTTCGCTGGCCAACTTTTCAAGCTTTTCTTTATCGCTTCTTGACAATTTTTGAACAATTAATTTTGATAATCTCTCTGCTAAACTTTCTGCGATCTTGCGAGTTGTGACAAAGAATAGAGCTTGCTTTCTTAAATTAAGAGTATTTTCAGCTATCGCAGCCTCAATAGGTAAATCTTTATTTAATCCATAGCCTTCTTTTTCTATAAAGTTTATTTGCCAAGGATAAGCAATACCTGCATATAATTTAACTGGTCTCCAATCTGATACCACCAATTCTGCGTTCAGCCATTTGGCAAGCTCTTCGGCATTCTTTATTGTAGCACTCAAACCTAAAACTTGAGCTTTCGGGGCTAATTCCTTCAGCGAAGTTAAAGTAATTTCTAACGTAGGTCCTCTATCAGCTTGAGTTAATAAATGGATTTCATCTGCAACTATTAAGCCAACTTCATCAATCCATTCTGCACCATGCCTTATTAATGAATCAAGTTTTTCCGAAGTCACAACTATTATATCATAATCTTTAAGCCATGGATCTGCCTCATCTAGATCGCCAACAGAAATTGCAACTCTGTATTTTTCAGAAAAAATTTTTTTAAACAATTCAAATTTTTCATTAGCTAATGCAACAAGTGGAACAATATAAACAACTTTATAATTTTCTGAAAGCTTTTTTATTGCTGCAAGAATTGCAACAAGAGTTTTTCCTGCTGCTGTTGGAACTGAAAGAACCAAATTTTTTCCTTTTAAAACACCTTTTTTTACAGCCTCTTCTTGAGGAGGATAAAGTTGACTTATCCCCATTTCTTTTAACTTCTGGATGTAAAAATCCTCTATTCCATATTTTTTAAGCTCCTCTAAATCCATAAAACCATCTGTATAAAAGTAGAATGATAAAAATAATATTAAATTTTGTTTTTTTAAATTTAGAAAAAGGTGATGAAAATAGAAAAAGAAAAATTAATATGCCTTGCTTTCGAAGGTACTGCTCAAATTTAAATGCAGAAATACCTTCGGGGTTGGAATAATAGACGAAAATGGTAAAATTCTAGCTGATGAAAGAGATGTTTATATTCCTCCATTAGGTAAGGGTATAATACCCCATGAAGCAAGATTACACCATGAAAAAGTGGCAGAAGTTATTTTAGAAAAAGCATTAAAAAAAGCTAATTTAACACTTGAAGAAATTGATGTATTTGCTTACTCTTGTGGCCCAGGACTTCCACCGCCCTTAGCTTTTACTGCAGACTTTACGATTAAATTATCAAAAAAATATAGAAAGCCTATCTTACCTGTAAATCATATGATAGGACATGTTGAGATTGGTAAACTAACTACAGGATGTAAAGATCCTATAATAACATATTTAAGTGGCGGCAATACAATGATTTTAGCTTTTGTGAAAGGAAAGTACAGAATTTTTGGTGAAGCAATTGACATCACATGTGGGAATTTATTTGATGTTATTGCTAGAAAAATGGGTTTACCAATGCCAGGAGGACCAGAAATAGAAAAATTAGCAAAAAAAGGTAAGTATGTTGAACTTCCTATAACAATAAAAGGTATGGACGTATCTTATAGCGGGATAGAAACTGCTGCAACAAACTTAATTAAAAAAGGGTTTTCAAAAGAAGATATTGCTTACTCTCTTCAAGAGACATGCTTTGCAACACTTACGGAAGTTACAGAGCGTGCCCTTGCTCACACAAACAAAGAAGAAGTTTTGTTGGTTGGTGGAGTAGCTGCAAATAAAAGACTTCAAGAAATGATGAAAACCATGACTCAAGAAAGAGGAGCTAGATTTTATGTTGTTCCTCAAAAATATAGTGGTGATAACGGTGCGCAAATAGCATGGACTGGTTTGCTAGCTTATAAATCAGGATGGAAACCAGATTTTAAAGATAAAATTAAGCCGAGGTGGAGAATTGATGAAGTTCCTTGGTTTCAAGCTTCATTACCACGTTAGAATATTTTCTTAAAAGTAGATATTAATCTATCTGCTTTATTGCCATCAATTGGTTGCCATGGTATCTCAAAAATATAAAAAGCTTTAAGAAACAGTGCTAGTACCTTACTACATGTATAAGGACACCCAAAATGGTCTTTTTTAATTTTAAGACCAAAAATTTTTTTAATCTTTTCAATAACATATCTTTTAGGACAATAATTAGATGTAGAAACACGAATTATACCACTTTTAAAATCAGGTTTTAGGTATTTAATTATTGGTAAGATATCATCCTTATACCTCAATGGCAACTTACATGGTATTTTTCCTTTACCGCCTATATGTGGATAGAATTTTATTTTCAGTTCTTCTAACCATTTATAAATTTGCAATTTCTCGTGTCCACATAACTCTGCTAATCTAATAAGAGTTCTAAGTGGTATCTTCCTTTCTCCTCTTTGATACCGACTAATAGAATTCCAAAATTTATATCCTAACATTTTCGAAAGGAGAGTTTTATTATACTTAGTTAATAATTGCTTTATAAGTTTTTTAACTAAATTTTCCGCACCAGCTATTCTTACATACTCCTTTATCAAACTCAAGTCGTAATATCCATAATAAAAGCTTTCTTTCCTAACCCCCTTAAAAATTCTATTTACAGGTCCTTTTTGAAGATTAAAGATTAAATTTCTTATCTTTCTTGGATTAGAAAGACCTATTTTTGTAGCAAAACTGTAATAGCCATCTCTAAGAATGCTGATATAATAGTTATTTTTAGTAAATGCTGGTCGTACTCGTGAACAATTTACATTCAATTTTTGGAGAAATATTACAAGGTTATTAAGAAGACTTTTACTTTTTGATCCTAATATAATTTCCAAATGATTTGATACACTGCCATCAGTATCAAACACCCCTCTCCAAAATAAACAAAGTTTTTGTTTCTGTTCATTTTTTGGCAATAAAAATAAAATAGATGGAACCCTAAGTTTATCGTACTTATATCCCAATGGAATATCATACATATTATGGTAAAACCGTCCAAGCCATTTAGAGGTTATAATCAATTCATATGTATTTTCAGCTTTCTTTTTACGGATAATAGAAGACAAACCAAACTTATTTTGGATAATTTTTCTTAACCACTCGAGATACTCTTTAGAGTATTTCAATAATTTTTTTGAGAATGTCCATCTGATATCGAAACATGTTGATCTTTAATACCAATACACCCATCACCAACTATACAACCAGCTAGATAAATATTAGCATCATCAAGCAGATTGATAAATTTTAAAGGAAGCTTAAGAACTGTTCTATGCATATAATCGGTAAAATAATTAGCTTTGCGAAGAAGAGTTGAGAAAAATTTTTCATTTCGCCTGGAATTTTGATTTAACAATATTGAAATACATCTCAGCACGACAATGTTAATTAATCCTCTTTTTACTTGTCTTAGCAACCATCTTGGAATAGAATATTTTTTAACGTATTTACAAGCTGTATATTTTTCGATTAATTCAATTAGTCTTTCCATTAAATTTTGATCATTTAATATTCTTTTTAGTTTATCGCATAGAACTTGACTTACAATATAAGGTGTTTTACGAACCCAATCTTTAGATCAAATTCAGTAGGGAAAACTAAACTTCGATAAATATTAAGGGTGTCTCTAATAATGTATTTATTCTTCTCATTATGCAGTAGCGGGTCATTTAAATAAGTAATTCCATCTTTATTCATTTCTAACATTATACTACTTGTATTATTTAAATATTATTGTGGTATAAAATATATTATTTATTATATTAAAAATTTATATACTACTTTTTTAAAATTAATTATATGGAG
>JBBITC010000003.1:0-18667 GCA_037440965.1 Candidatus Aenigmatarchaeota archaeon
ATCAATAAAATAATAAGTGAAAAAAATGGAAAAAAAGAAATACGAGTTTTGGATTGATAAAATAGCAAAGGAGATAGTTAAAAGAGAAAAGAAACTGAAGAGAGGAATAAAGATTTTTAGAACAGAATCTGGCTTAGGAGCTTCAGGTTTCCCACATTTAGGAAGCTTTGGTGATGTTCTTAGACAGTATGGAGTAACTTTAGCCTTAAGAGATTTAGGTTTTAAGTCAGAGTTTATCGCTTATTCTGATGATAGAGATGGTTTAAGGAAGGTTCCTTTAACTTTACCAAACTGGTTAGAAAAATACATAGGAGTACCTGTTACAGACATACCGGATCCTTTTAATTGTCATTCAAGTTATGGCGAGCATATGAGTTCATTGCTTGTAGAAGCTATAGAAAAGGCAGGAATAGATTTTATTTTTAATTCAGGAGCAGAAAACTATAGAAAAGGAGTTTTAGATAAGCAAATTGAAGAAATACTTTTGAACGCAGATAAAATTGGAAAAATAGTAAAGGAATTGCTTGGTCAAGAAAAATTTGTTGAAATGCTTCCTTACTTTCCTGTTTGCGAAAAATGCGGTAAAATTTATACAACAAGAGCCTACCAACTAATTCCAGAAGAGCATAAAGTTCTTTATGTTTGTGACCAAGAGTTTGTTGGAAAAAATTTAAACACTGGCAAAGAGATTGTGGTAAAAGGTTGTGGTTATAAAGGTGAAGCAAGTTATTTCAAAGGAAATGGTAAGCTGAGTTGGAAGGGTGAGTTTGCAGCTAGATGGAAGGCTTTGGGAATAGTTTTCGAGGCTTGTGGAAAGGATATTCAAGATTCGGTTAAAGTTAACGATAGAATTTGCAAAGAAATTTTAGGATTCGAGCCACCACTTCACATATTTTACGAGCTTTTCTTACAAAAAGGTGGAAAAAGGATTTCAAAATCTTATGGAAATGTTTTTACTCCACAAGTTTGGTTTAAGTATGGAAGTATTCAGAGTTTGGTTCTTCTTATGTTCAAAAGATTTGAAGGAACGAGAGAGCTTGATGTAACAGATATACCAAAATATATGGACGAGCTAAACAAGCTTGAAAGAATTTATTTTGATATTGAAAAAATTGAGAATGAAAGAGATTTGATTAATTTAAAAAGACTTTTTGAGTATGTTTACTTTCTTAAACCACCTAAAAGGCCTTCCTTACATATCCCTTATTCTAGGTTAGTAGAAATTGTAAGAATGTTACCAGAAAAAAATCAGGTTGAGTTTGCAGTCGAAAAATTAAAAGAGATGGGATTAGTTAAGGGTGAATTAAAAGAGGAGTTAATAGAGGATTTGAAAACAAAGTTAAAATTTGCTAAAAATTGGGTAGAAGATGAAAAAATAGAAGTAGAGATTAAAATCTCTGAAGAGGAAAAAAAGGTTATAAAAGAGCTTATTGAAAAATTGGAAAAAGAAAAAGATGGTGAAAAATTGCAGACAGAAATATTTGAGATTTCAAAAGCTCACAATATAAAGCCAGCAGAGTTTTTCAGACTTCTTTATAAAATTATTTTGAAAACAGAAAGAGGGCCAAGACTTGGACCCTATATGATTGAAGTAAAAGATGAGGTTATTAAAAAATTAAAGGAAGTTTTATGACAAATTTCTTTTCAGAAATTCATGAATCAAAAATTTTTAAAAATGAAGAAGTTTTATCTCCAGATTATTTACCAGATTTTTTGCCGCATAGAGAAGATAAAATAAAACAAATAGCAAGAAACTTGATGCCTGCAGCAAAAGGAGGAATAGCTCAAAATACTTTTATATTCGGACCTCCTGGAATTGGAAAAACTCATGTAATTAAGTTTGTCTTTCGTGAGTTAGAAGAATTTAGTGAAAATGTTAAGACAATATATATAAACTGTTGGAATTATAACACGCCCATTTCAATTCTTTCTAAAATTGCTACAGATTTAGGAATATTTGTTCAAAGAAGAGGAGTTGGAAAAGATGAAGTTTTTGAAAGAGTTATCGAGTTTTTAGGGAAAATGAAAAAAGGTTTGGTTGTATGTTTAGATGAAGTAGACCAATTAATTTTTAAAAGTGAAGAGGTTCTTTATGATTTGTTGCGAATAAATCAATACGTTAAAAATCCGGTTTGTCTTGTTTTTATTTCAAACTTTAAAGATGTTTTTATTAATCTTGATGCAAGAATTAAAAGTAGTTTGAGAATAGAAGAGATTGAATTTAAACCATACTCTTTTCAAGAAATGAAGGATATACTTGAGGAAAGAGTAAAAAATGCTTTTCATTCTGTTGAAGAAGGAGTAACAATTCTGGTTGCAAATTTTGCGGTTCAAAAAGGAAGTGATGTTAGGGTTGGATTAGAATGTCTATTAAAAGCTGGAAGGTTAGCTGAAATTGAGAATTCAAATATGATAAAAGTTTCTCATGTTAAAAGAGTTTTGCCAGAAATAAAACCTGTAAAACCAAAAATTCTGGAGGAAAATATAAGCGAAAATGAAAGAATTATTCTTGAAATTTTGAAAGAGAGAAGTTTTTACTCCGGTGAATTGTATAAAGAGTATTGTAAAAGAGTTGAAAATCCTGTAAGTGAAAGGGCTTTTAGAGATTTTATAAGTCATCTTCTTCAAATTAAGATGATTAAAGTGAAAGAAGTTAAGAAAGGTATGAAAGGGAAAACTAGAATTATTTCAAGAGCTAAATCTATTTAAATTAAAAGGTTTAGCAATTTTCCATAAGGTTTTTGCATAATTATCAAAAAGTTTGACTAATGATTTATTTCTAGACCAAACAAACTGAAAATAGAAATTCTTTTTTGAAAAACCATTTTCAAGTTTTATAGCAGCTTCTTTTCCATCTATTATTAGAACTCTTGGATGGTTTTCTGTTTCGAAAATTTTAATTTTCAAACCATTGTCATAAAACCATTTCACTCTATAAAAATTTTCTTTATCGAATTTGATCGTGCTTATTGACATTATTTTTACTCCATTTCTTATGCACCTTCTTATAGATTCTTTTAGAGGTTGTGTTAAAGAGAAATCTCTTGTAATATCGAAAGCATATTTTTCACAGTTATTCAACATTTCTGAAAATCTGTTCAAAACTTCCCAGTTTTTTTCATTTTTTTGTACCCATATTCCTTCAAAAAAATCTTCATTTCTTTCCAATGGTTTAAGAGCTTTTGTTATAAAATCAATTCTATTTTTTAAAATTTTTAGGTCTTCCTCTTTTTTCTGTAAAAGATTTTTGAAAGCTAATCTTGGTAAAATAGCCTTAAATTCTTTTGGTCTTCCGTCAAAAACTTCAACTAATTGTTTTTCCACTAATTCTTCTAAAACACCATAAATTTTTGATTGAGGAACCCTTGAAGCTTTACTTATTTTTCCAACTTTTGAGGGACCAAGAAAGATTAAAGCATTATAAACTCTTGTCTCATACTCACTTAAGCCAAAATCCTTGAAGACGTCAAGAATTTCTTCTTTTTTAATTATATCATCATTTTTTTCGGTGATAACTGAATTCATAGACTCACCTAAAAATTTTTTTCAGAAAAGAGAGAGTAGATCTTTCTATCCTTCTTGCTAAGAATAAACCAGCAATTCCTCCAACAAAAGCTATTTTTCCAGCATTATCCCAATAGTTTGAATAAAGAAAAACACTTAAGTTACCAGTTTGGATTGCTTGTGGCAACTTATTTGTTATTATATCATAAAGGGAAATTGCAGTCAAAGAACCCCAATAACCTATTGCTGTTCCAGCAGCACCTCCTAACAAAGATGGTAAAGTAAAATAACTTTTCACATAGTTTTTTGCTCTTTTTAAAATACTTTCTTCTTTATACATAGCCTCACAAGGAAAAATCGAAATTTTTTCAAATAATTAAATTTGTAACTTTGCAAGTAAGAAAAGAATTAGAAAATACCACTTTTAAAGTAAAAATATATAAATAACTCTTTAAAATCAAAATTATATACTTAGAAAAGCGGGGTAGAGCATAGCCTTGGTAATTCCAAGACTCTCGAAGCCTGGAGTGCTCGTCGGGCTCATAACCCGAAGGTCGCACGTTCAAATCGTGCCCCCGCTATTAATCATTAAATGGCTTGAGAAATTCTTCATAAATTTCTCTTAATTTCATTTTTTTAATGTTATAGGTTACTTCCATCTTCCCTTGAAGAAGCCACAATTTTTCAGCAAATTCTTTGTAACCCAAAATTTCTGAACTTTTTCTTGCATCATCCAAATACCTTATGACTTTGTTTTCCTTTCCCAATTTTAAATTTTTAATAGCTCCATAAAGATTTTCAACAACATCGGTAGCTACTTTTATTTTTTCATCACTATCACTACTTTCTTGAAATTCAAAATCTTTCTTTATTTTATTGTAAAGAATTTCAGCTTCATTCATGCTATTTCTTAGTTCTTCTAGATATTTCGATAAATTATACTGGTCCGACGTCTCCCTTAATTTTTTCTTTATTTCTTCTTCTCTAATTTTCTTTAAAATTCCTACTTTTTCTGCAAGTTCTCTTTCATTCATACCTAAGAGTATTAGGAGAAAGAATAAAAATATTATCGAAATAGAAAGAGGGAGCCAGAAATTAGGATTGACCTGAGATACGCTCATCGCAGTAGGGTTACTAAGAAACAAATAGGCAAGAAAAGAGAATAAAAATATTACAAAAATTACTAAAAATTTCTTAAGCATAATTTAAGATTAACCTCAGAAATATTTAAAATCAAACTTATAATTATGAAGATTTTTCTAACAGGAAAACCTGGCTCTGGTAAATCTTTTGTTATTGAAAAGATAGTGGAAAAATTAAAACAAAAAGGAATAAAAGTAGGTGGTTTCATCACCCCAGAAATTAGGGAAGGTGGAAAGAGAATTGGTTTTTGTGTTAAAGACATTTATTCAAACGAAGTTGGAATTTTAGCAAGTAAAGATATAAAAATTGGCCCAAAGTTTGGAAGTTATGGTATAAACCTAGAAGATTTTGAGAGAGTTGCACTTAAAGCTATAGAATTTGCTTTGAATGAGTGCGATATAATCATCATAGATGAAATAGGAAAAATGGAGTTTTTCAGTAAAAATTTTAAAGAAAAGGTCGCTCAACTTATTCTTTTGGAAAAACCTTTAATAGCAGTCTTGCACAGAAGTTTTCTGGGAAAATTCAAAGATTTTGGTGAGATAATAGAAGTTACAGTCAAAAATAGAAATAAATTGCCAGATTTAATTTTGAGTATGCTTGAGAAGGAGATTTAGTTATCTATTTTGAATGATTGCTCTAACTAATTCAGAACTAGAAACCCCAAAAGCACCAAGTCTTATTTCAAAATCTTTTTTTAAAATTTTTACTGTTCCTAAAAAAACAACCATAGACTTAAACTCAGGGTTTTTCTTAACACTCTTTAACAGTTCTTTGCTCCATTTTTTTGGAGTTAGGTAAAGAACAATTTGGTTAGAATCAGACTTATAATCTATTATTATGTCGAAATTTTTCTCTTGAACTAAAAATTTTTTATTTCTTATATTTTTTTCTATTTTTTCTTTGCTCAAATTTAAAGCTTCAAGTGATTTTTCTAAACTCTTGTGAGAAAGGTTTACAACCTTTCCAAAAATTTCTTTTATTTCCATACTTTCTTTTTATTTTTCAATTTTTATTAATTTAAGAAAACTTGCTAAATTAAATGGGCCCGGAGGGATTTGAACCCTCGACCTATCGCTTTCTCACGAAAGCGAGCCATATAAGGCGATTGCTCTAACCAGGCTGAGCTTCCCGGATATCTTACGGGCCCAGTCCTGGCATTACTAACTATAATGTTTATCCTTATTATTTTTTAGTTTATCGGATGCTTTTATGAGATTTCTTTTCTTGTTCCTTTAATTTAATTGTACCTAAGGTGTAAGTTTCTCTTAGCTTTAAAGCCAGAGTTCCTAACTTCTCCCTCAAATCAGAATAAGGTAAACTTTCTGAGACCCGCCAAGCATCCTCTACATCAGTAACGCAATAATAATTTTTTCCTTCTTTAAGGTAACTCAAAGCACTATATAATAGATTCAGAATTTTTCCAGTCCTTTTTAAATTTTTTTCCAACCCTTCTTTTTCAACAGATTCTAAATAACCGACTTTATCGAATTCGTTTTTCATCTTGCCATAAAGTCTACCAACATAATCTATGTTGTTCCTCAAATCTTCAAGATATCTTCTCATATCATATTCTTGAAGCAGCTTTTTCCTTTCTATGATTTCTCTAGCACCACTTTTATCTAAAATCTTCTCTTCTTTCTTTCTGCCAAAAAATAGAAGAATTATCAAAAAAATAAAAAGGAATATCAAAATCAACCCAAACCCGGTTTTTGCAGAAGAGGAAACAAAACCTGTGTAAGAATAGTTAGATATCGAATAAATAGAAAAGAAAATTATTATCAAGCTAACAACTATAGCTATCTTTTTAATCATATTCTTTATTGAAATCTCTGAATATTTAAAACAGCTCGAAAAAAAGGAAAATATACCTACATACACATTTATTAACCTTTTCTGTATCAATAATTATTTGATAAAAATGTTTGATAAGTCTCTCCTGACTAAAAGAATAATCGATTCTTTACTTTCTCACGAGTTTCAAGTTTTAATTAGTGAAGGAGCTTTTGACATAGCAGCAAAAAAAGATTTTCTAATGCTTATAAAGGCTTTAGTTAATGTTGATGGTTTAACGCAGGAGCAGGCTTTGAGTCTAAAGGCAATTTCCTACTTCCTTTCTGCTTATCCTTTGGTCATTTCTCTAAAAACAAACAGAGAATTATTAAGAAAAGAAATGGTTTATTCAAGATTTCAGTTACCAGTAATTACTCCTTACTTTTTTGAAAGATTTTTGGAAGAAAAAGTTCCAGAAATAGAATCTGCTAAAGGAAAGCACACGATTTCGATAAACACAGAAATTTTGAAAAATAGAAGAAAGGAGATGGGTTTTACTTTAGAAGAGCTTTCAAAGTTGGTTGGAATAACAAAAAAAGCTTTGTATGAGATAGAGAAAAAAAGAGTAAATCCCTCTATAGAGACTGTAAAAAGTTTAGAGTCGGTTCTTAAGGTTGATTTGAAAAATTCTTTCAGGCTTAAGTCTTCTGAACCTATTTATCTTAAACCAAAAGATGAATTTCAGAAAAAAATTTCAAAAGAATTTTCAAGAATAGGCCTTAGTAACACCCCAACCTATTCTACACTTTTCGAAATAGTAGGAAAGGAGAAATTTTCTATGATAGTTAGCCTTTCAAAAAATACTAAAAAAATTGAAAGAGAAGCGCTAAGCATAAAAAATATGTCTTTTATTTTTTCATCAAAATGTGCTTTTGTGGCAAAAAAATGTGAAAAAAAAGCCATAGAAGATATTCCGGTAATTCTAGAGTCAGAAATTCCTGGAATAGAAAATGTGAAGGAACTAGAGAAATTGATGGAAGAAAAGATAGAGTAAAGCTTAAATATTTGTATACCCACATACACATTAATATTCTTGTTTAGGAGGGATGATATGCCGAATGGAAAAGCTATGATTGGTCAATTAGGAGGTCAGCCAGTTTTAATATTGCCAGAAGGAACTCTTCGCACAGTTGGAAGGGATGCCCAAAGGAATAACATAGCTGCTGCTAAAGCAGTAGCAGATGCTGTCAGAACTACTTTAGGACCAAAAGGAATGGACAAGATGCTAGTTGATTCTGTTGGAGATATAGTAATCACAAATGATGGTGTAACTATTCTTGAAGAAATGGAGATAGAACATCCTTCAGCAAAGATGATGGTAGAAGTTGCTAAAACTCAGAACGAAGAAGTTGGGGATGGTACAACAACTTCAGTAGTTATTGCTGGTGAGCTTCTGAAAAAAGCAGAAGAACTTTTAGAACAGGAGATTCATCCTACCATAATTACAAAAGGTTTTAGGATTGCTAAGGACGAAACTCTAAGGATTCTTGAAGAAATAGCAAAGCCAGTTTCTTTAGAAGACAAAGAAATTCTTAAGAAAATTGCATTGACAGCAATGTCAGGAAAATCTATGGAAAAAGCTTCGCCAAAACTTGCTGATATTGTTGTTGAAGCAGTAAGAATAATAGCAACAAAAGAAAACGGAAAGATAGTAGTTAACAGAGATAATATAAAAAGAGAAAAGAAACATGGTGGCTCTTCTGAAGATACAGAATTGATAAAAGGCATTGTTATAGATAAAGAAGTAGTTCATCCAGGAATGCCAAAAACTGTCAAAAATGCTAAGATTGCCTTATTAGATGCTGCTCTAGAAATAAAAGAAACAGAAACAGATGCTGAGATAAGGATTACATCACCAGAGCAAATGCAGGCTTTTATAGAGCAAGAACAAAAAATGCTTAAGGATATGGTTAAGAAGATTGTTGCAAGCGGTGCAAATGTTGTTCTTTGTCAGAAAGGCATAGATGATTTAGCTCAACATTATCTTGCAAAAGAAGGGATTCTTGCTTGCAGAAGAGTTAAACGTTCAGACATGGAAGCTTTAGCTAAGGCTACAGGAGGAAGAATAGTTACAAACCTAGATGATTTAACTCCAGAAGACTTAGGTTTCGCTAAGATTGTTGAAGAGAAAAAGATTTCAGGAGAGGCTATGACTTTTATTCGCGAATGCAAAGATCCAAAGGCAGTAACAGTTCTAGTAAGAGGAAGTACTGAGCATGTTGTCGATGAGGTTGATAGAAGCGTTGAAGATGCTATAGGGGCGGTAGCTTCTGCTCTTGAGCTTGGGAAAATAATTCCAGGAGCAGGTGCGCCTGAAGCAGAGGTTGCAAGAAGGTTAAAGAAATTTGCAGAAAAGTTTTCTGGAAGAGAGCAACTTGCAATTCTTGCTTTTGCAGATGCTATGGAAGTGATACCAAGAAGCCTTTCAGAGAACGCTGGGCTAGATCCAATAGACATGCTTGTGGAATTAAGAGCAGCTCACGAGCAAGGAAAAACCTATTATGGCTTAGATATCTTCAATGGAAAAATAAGGGATGCAGAAGAAATGGAAGTTATCGAGCCATTAAAAGTAAAATTGCAAGCAATAAAATCAGCAGCAGAAGCTGCAGAGATGATATTAAGAATAGATGATGTTATTTCAGCAAGCAAGCTTGAAAAAGGTATGCCTTCAACACCACCATCAGGCGAGGAAGAAGCTTAAGTAACTTTTATTAATTTCTAAAAGAAATATTACTTAGGTGGAATAATGGTTAGTGATGAGGCTCAAGAAGAGGTTGAAATAATTCCTTTATCTCCTTTAAGAAGATTAGAAAAAAGAATTGAACAACTAGAAGCTTCTGCCGGCTCTTTTGACAACAAGGCAATTTTTAAAGAAGTTATAGAAATTGTTAGAATCAATCAACAGCTTGTAGACGAACTTGCAAAAGCCAATGATGCCTTAAGAATAGAAATATCTAAGCTACCAGCAAGAATGGACGAACTTATAGAAAACTTAAACGAGCTTTTGAATTATATAAAAGCCTCTGCTCCAGAAGAATCTCAGCCATCATTTAAGCCTCTAACTGAAAAAATAGAAAGACTTATAGAACAGAACCAAAAAATAATAGAAAACAATCAGTCAGTTTTGAATGTCTTGAGCGATATAAGTGAAAAATTAAGAAAACCAGTAATAAGTAGGCCTGTCTTATACCCAAAGCAAATGAAAGTGTAGATAATTATGGGATTTAAAGCTCAGGCAGATGTTATTACTGCTGTTATTATTATTCTTTTAGCAGCAGCTTTAACATCTTCAGCTTATTTATGGGGTATGCCTCTTGTTCAAAAAAGACAAGAAGTTGCTATGGTTGAAAAAGCTAGTAGTTATTTTGACAGAGAAAACTCGAATTCTTTAGTGAAAAAGATCGAATATATAGCGAAAAATGGTGGAGAAGATACTTTCACTTCTGAAGTTAACGGTATATGGGAGTTTTATCCTTATGATTTTCAAGGTCTTCAAAATAATTCTATCGAGTTTATGTTTAGAAGTAAAGCGACAAATATAGCTCCTGATATGGGATGGATACCTTTCAAAACTTCCAGCATTTCTTCTCCTGGTTTTGTTGGGATAGATGAGCAAAGTGTTGTTTTAGCTAAAGCTGAAGCTTCTAAAGATGCTTTTGAAATTAGATATAGAATATGGTTTAGAAATTTAATTTCAACTGATGGTAAAATTTATGAGATAAGGCTTGTGCCGAGAAATCCTTCACTTCCAAATGCATCAAAGGGCAATACGATAAGGATTTCAAGAGAAGGAACTCCACAAGCAGACCCAAGCAACAATAATTTGATTATTACAAAAATACAAATACTTCTTGGGTAGAAATGAAAAAAGCCCAGTCTTATATAATTCAATTTATAATCTTTTTCACAGTAGGTTTTATAGTATTTTTAAGTATAGGTAGTTTCTTTAGAATGCAGTCAGATTATTTTATTAACGAGCTAACATACAAGAATTCAAAAATTACAGGAAGTTACATTTCATCTTTAGCAATAAACTTAATAGATTCATGCAAGCAGTGTGATTATTCAAAAGTTCGTTTAAATCTCAATCCAAATTACGAGTATATAATTAATGCAGGGCAAGCTTGGGAAATTCTTTTACCTCAAGAAAGAAAATATTATTTTTCCTTACACAATTTAAATTCTTCAATTAACTCAGAAGGGAGTGTTTTGTCAACAAAAACAATAACTTTAACATTTGATAAAACAAAAATTAAATTAAAGGTAGAATAGGTATGGTTGAAATATTGAGAGATTTTTTGAGAAGGGCTAAGCTAGGCTATAAGAAATACATAAGTAAGCAAGGGGTTCAAGTTTTTGGTCCTCAAGTTAGCTTGCAAGGTTTGGCTCCAATAACAATACCGATAAAAATAGAAAGAGTTGAAGAAGAGAAAAAAGAGGAGAAGGAAGAAATAAAACCTGTGGAAAAGCCAAAAGTTTTAGAAGGTATAGAAATACCAGAATTTTTGCCAGAAAAGGTTGAAATTGGTGAAATACCGTTAACAGAAGAGGAAAGAAGAAAAATTACTTTAGCTTATCCTCTTATTCCTAGAAAGCCACAAAAAGATGAGCTTGTTTTTGCATATGCAAAGATATTTTGGGATAGTTCATTTAACAAATATGTTTATCAAGTTATTGAGCCAGAACTAACAGAAAAAATGAAAGAAATTATTTCTAAGCTCAAAGAACTGATACAAGAAAAACTTGATGTAGAGTTTGGGAAGTTGAAAAAATTTGAATTGAAGAATTACCTTTTCAAAACTATTGACGATTTATTGAATTATTATAAAATGGAAGTAAGTGAAAAGGAAAAGCTTATTCTCAGATACTATATAGAAAGAGATTTTATTGGTTTGGGAAGGATAGAACCCTTAATGGCAGATGAAAACATAGAAGATATAAGCTGTGATGGTGTTGGCATACCTATATTTGTTTTTCATAGGAACCCAAGATTAGGTTCAATAGTTACCAATATTGTTTTTAACGATGCTGATGAGCTTGATTCTTTTATTCATAGACTTGCTCAGCTTTGTGGAAAATCGATTTCAGTAGCTACTCCATTAGTTGGTGGTTCACTTCCTGATGGAAGTAGAGTTCAGGCTGCTTTAGCTACTGACATAGCTAGAAGAGGTTCAAACTTTACTATAAGAAAGTTTACTGTTGAACCCCTCACGCCAATTCATTTACTCAAGTACAATACTATTGATATTCCAACTTTAGCTTTTCTTTGGCTTGCAGTAGATTATGGAAGAAGTGTTTTAGTTGCAGGTGGAACTGCTTCTGGGAAAACAACTTTATTGAACGTTCTTTCACTTTTCGTTAGGCCAGAAAAAAGAATTGTTTCGATAGAAGATACACCAGAGCTTAAGTTACCTCATCCACACTGGGTCCCTTATGTTGCAAGAACTGCTATAGGAACAGAAGATAGAAAGTTAAGGGGTGAAATTGACTTGTTTGATCTACTTAAAGAAAGTCTAAGACAAAGACCTGACTATATAGTTGTAGGAGAAGTAAGAGGAAGAGAAGCCTATGTTCTTTTCCAAGAAATGGCTACAGGTCATCCCTCTTTAGCAACAATACATGCAGAAAATATAAACAAGCTTATAGATAGATTGACAACTCCGCCAATTTCCTTACCTGCAAGCCTGATCGGAAGTTTAGATTTAATTGTTTTTCTTTTAAGAGTAAGATATAGAGAAAAGCATGTGAGAAAAGTTAATCAAATTATTGAAATAAGTGGAATTGACCCAGAAACTAAAGAACCCATAACTAACGAAGTATTCAAATGGGATGCGATGAAGGATAAAATTGTGGTTGTTAACAAAAGTATAACTTTGAAAAAAATTGCTGAATTTATGGGTCTAACTGAACAGCAAGTAAAAGAAGAGTTGGAAAGAAGAATGGTTGTTTTAAACTGGATGATGGAAAAGGATATAACTAGATACAAGGATGTCTTTAATATTTTCAACATGTATTACACTTCCCCAGAAAAAGTTTTAGCTTCTATAATGGGTGGAAAATAGTGGGATTCTATACTAGAATATCTATGAAATATTTTGGTGAATGGGGAGAAAGGTTACTTCCTTACTATAATGAAGTAAAAATAGATTTAAAAAGAGCACGGATGGGTTATTCTCTTCAAGAATACATAAGTGTTGCAATTCTTACTGGTTTGATTGTTTTTTGTGTAGAATTTCCTATGTTATGTGTAATCTTTGTTATTCTTTCCCAAAATCCTTTATTCAGCTTTATTTTTTCTTTCACCATCTCAATTTTTCTTTCCCTAACTTTCTTTTATACTATGATGAGCTACCCAAAAATTGTGATAATGGAAAGAGCAAAAGAAATAGATAAATTTCTCCCATTTGCTTCGGTTTATCTTTCTACAATAGCAGGCTCAAAAGTACCCTTACATCAAGTCTTTAAGATTTTTTCAAAGTATAGCGAGTATGGTCAGTTTACAGAGGAAATTTCTTCGATAGTTAATGATACAGAAACTTTTGGGATGGATGTGAATACTGCCTTAGAAAGAGCTGTTGAAAGGTCGTCATCAAAAAATTTAAGAGAACTATTCTGGGGTTTATTATCGATGAATAGAACCGGAGGAGACGTCAATTTATTCTTAAGAGAAAAAGCAAAAACCTTTATGACAGAGTATAGAAGGAAATTGTACGAATTTTCCCATCAACTAACGATGTTTATAGAAATTTATATAACAGCCATAATTCTTGGTGCTGTTTTTTTCACGATTCTTTCAGCAATTTTTAGTGGTTTGGCTGGAATAGGAAGCAACATAATTTTTCTCCAGTTTTTAATAATCTTTCTATTCTTGCCGATAGTTTCTGCAGCTTTCATTATTTTTATTAAAAGTATAGCTCCGGGTGGAGAATAGTGAAAGTAAAAGATATGAAAAAAATTACTGGTAAAATTGAGGGAAAAAGAACTAAAGCTTATGCTAAAAAATTTGAACTTGGTACAAACACAAAGATTTTGTTAGCATCAATTGCAGCTTCTATTTTTTTCTTGATTATTGGTATAATCAGTAATGACAGAGCAGTATTGGGAAATTCTATAATTCTTTCGGCATTTGCTATAGCAGGCCCAATCTTTTTCTTTAAGTATATGAGAACAAAGGAAATAAAAGAAATGGAAGAGAAATTCCCATTTTTCTTAAGGGATGTTATAGAGGCTTTAAGATCTGGTTCACCACTTCACACTTCTATAACTATGGTTAGCAAGTATGAGTATGGAAAACTTAGCCCAGAAATTAAAAAGATGGCATCCCAAATTTCTTGGGGGATGTCTTTTGATAAAGTTATAGACCAATTTGCAGAAAGAGTAAAATCAAGTAAAAGACTTACTGTAGTTTCAAAAATAATCAAAGAGGCTTATCTTTCTGGTGGTGATATAATTTCTACTTTTGAAACTGTGGCAGATAATATGGCAGTTCTAGATGATTATGAAAAAGAGAGAAGAAGTTTGCTAAGTCAGTATATAATTCTTATGTATATCATAAACTTTTTGTTCATAGGAATAGTTGTTGGAATAAACAGGTTAATGGTTCCTATATTTAAAGTTGAGGCTGTAGGACAACTTGAGATGATTGGTTTGCAAAACCCTTGTACTTTTTGCTCTCAATTTTCCTGTGTTTTTTGTGATATTTTACAGGCTATTTCCTCACTTTTCAATCTTGGTGATGTAAGAGCTTTGGAAAATATGGGTTCTTACTACACTTCCTTATTCTTTTTGATGGCAATAGTTGAATCAATATTTTGTGGTTTGGTTGCAGGAGAAATTAGTGAAGGTTCTGCTTTAGCAGGAATTAAACATAGTATTATAATGGTTATAATTACTTTTGGTTCATTCTTCATACTAGTAAACTTTGGAATAATGGGAGTATGATGAAAGGCGAACTAAGTTTTGTTGAATACATAGCTTCTATAGGGCTTTTTATAAGTTTTGTAGCTTACATTTTTTTTCTTCTTTTAAGATATTATCCAATTTATATCCAAGAAATGGAAAATGAGAGGAAAAGACTAGAAGCATACCAAATCTCTGAACTCTTAATAAATGACCCAGGAGATCCAATAAACTGGAACGACCTTGATTCAGTAAAAAGACTTGGTTTTTCTGACGAAAAAAATAACAAGACAAATCTTATTTCTTTTGCAAAAATAAGTAAAATGAGAGATACGCAAACTAATGATCTTTGTGCTCCAAACCATGGTTACGAATGGGTTAAAAGTAAAATTGATTCTGAGTTTGATTTTACTTTAATTTTATTAGATTTAACTAATCAACAAATTTTGATAAATTGTTTTCCTTCTAAAGTTATTGTTACCCCTTCAAATATAACTGTAAGAAGAATAGTAGCGTTTGATACAGGAGGTTATGGTGAACTACTCATCCAAATGTGGTGATATGAAAAATAAAGGTTTTATTTTTTTGATTGAGATGATAACTACTGTTATAATTCTTTTTATAATCTTCAATTTTTTCTTTCCACCGATTTCTTTCAAACATAAGTGGGACGAGACTTTGTTAAACTTAGTTTCTAGAGATGTAATTCTTTCATTAGAAAGAAATGAAGAGCTTTATAAATATTCTTTTGATTCCCAAAGTTTGGAAGATTTTCTTTACAACAAGAGATTAATTCCTAGTTCTTTAATTGTTTGGACAAGAACAGAAAATGCTGTCAAGAAAAAAATTACAATAGCTTGTAATTGTCCGGACGATGTGATAAACAATTTAAAGAATTTACTTATCAGTTTAGAAATAAATGACAGAAAAATAGATTTTGAAATTGTTAAGTCTGACCTAGGCTTGATTAAGGATTCTGACGTTCTTTTAATATGGGGTTACAAGGATTTAACTAGTTTTACACAATCTCTTAAGAATTATTTAGCAGAAGGAAAAGGAATAGTTGAAGTTTCTGACATAACTGTTTCACAAATTAACTCAGATAATACACATGCTGAGCTATTTGGTTTAAAAAGTGGAAGCGGGCAAGTTATTGTTAATAATATAGAATTTTCAAGAAAGCCAGAAAATTCTAATGACATAGTTTATTATCCTTGGAAGTATTTTTACAATCTTCCGCTTCCTTCAGAAGCAACTTTAATAGGAAGCGGTTCTCCACCTGGTTTTTCTGTTTCTTGTAATCATCTTTCAAAAGGAAATTTTTCCTTGCAAATTGATTCCTCAAGCATGGAGCCTTATTATTACTATTTCTGGGTTTGTGATTCTTCTAAAGTATATTTTGATACTGATAGAGATGGGATGGCTGACAAAGAACTTTCGGAAGGAAGCAATTTAAATTTAGATCCTTGGGGTTTTACTCTCAAGAAAATAGAGCAAGATAAAATATACATGAAATTTAATCAAGAATATAAATTTTCAGATTTTCTAGCAGTTTCTTGGAATCCTAAAACTTATAACAATATAATTACAGAGGATGGCAATAAAGTTCTTTTAAAAACCCAAACAATTCCTGCAGTAGTTTTAAATAATAAATATGGAAAAACTGCTTGGATCGCAAACTTTACTGAAATGAAGATAGGTGATGATGAAAGATTACTTTTAATTTCTTTGTTGCTTTGGGCTTCAAACAAAGAAGAAAAAACTCAACCAAAATTTTCTTTAGGTTATGAAAGCTCTTATGTTAATGTTTATAACAAGGACTTTTTTGAAGTTTACAGCTTTGATCTTGGATTAGGATATTCTTAACTAGAATTCCTATTGTAACTAGAATTAATAAAATAATTGAAAAAATATCCAAATCACCCATGTTCGAACTACCACTTTTTATATATATTGTGATGCTTTTACTTGCTGTTGGAAGTAAAGTAGAATTAACTGTGATGGTAATATTCTCATCTTGTGATTGGGTTAAGATTTTTAAATCAATTTTATTACTCACTACCGAATTTGGCCGAACGTCTTTGATTTCATTAGTATAGAGTTTTACTTGCAAGTTAGAAGTAGAAGTAATCTTAAACTTATAACTATCTTTATAATTACCACTATTTTTTACATAAACATTTATAATAGATGTTTGACCAACTGTTAAATTTAATTTGTCAATGCCTGCCCACATCTCAAAGTTGATATCAGCAATCTCTGAACATCCAAAAACTGTACAAAATTGGTTTGGTTGAAGAGTACAAGTTTCTAAAACACAACCAGTATTTTTACAAATTCTATCACCAAAATAACAAGTGGTTCCATCTACATAAGGTGGTTGCGGACAGAAGTCTTTATTTCCTTCTGAGCAAGTACAATCATCTGCACATTTTCTATTATAATAACAATAATCTCCATCTAATTTTGGTAAGCAGTCATCATCTGAATCACAGCGAGCATCACAATAGGTTTCACCTTCTCCATCACCTCCCCAATAGCATCTACAATTTGGTATATCATTTACACACAAACAATTTTCATCACAATTCCCATATAAGTCACTAAAAGTGCAGTTTTTTCCTGGTGTATTCTCACAATAGCTTGACGGATTTTGGCAGTTTACATTATTTTGAGTGTTAGGAAGTTCACATTCTTCATCAATATAAGAATCTTCTATGATATTATTGCCACAGGTTGTAACCTCAAAACTATTTTCACCAACAGGAGGTTCCCTTGCAAAATTACCTGCTACATCTTTTGCTTCTGCATAATAATAATGTAAACCGGCAGAATAAGGTCCTCCTGTATATTGGCAAGTTTGAGGAGTTTTCTCCCCAGAATAAGAGCAAGTTTTAACCTCTTGTCCATCAGCATAAATTTTTATCCAAGACAGGCCTGAAGAACTATCACTTGCTGTAGCTTCAATCAACACTTGTTGATTTGTTATTGGTCTTGATGGAGAATGAGTTTTTGATAGAGAAGGAGAAATACTGTCATAATAATAGTTGACAGTTCCGTATAACCCTTCATTTCCAGCAGAGTCCTTTGCTTTTACATAGAAAATATTTATTCCTTCTTGATAGCCATAATTTCCAGGACCCACAGAAGTTAATGTGATCCAAGAGTCAGGATTATTGTTTGTGTGCCAATAATAACCTGAAACTCCTGAACCAGAACCATCTCCAGGGTTAGACCAAGTGAAAGTGAAAGAATTTATATTAGTCCAACCTGAAGGTGAAACTGAAGGAGAAGGAGTACCTGGAGGTTGTTTGTCTATATAGAATACATTACTAGTTTTTACATTTTCTGTATTTCCACTATTATCTACACTATAATAACAAACTCTTTTTTTACAAACTGAATTTGAAGGACAACTAACCGTTCCAGAAGTTCCAATAGAGAAGCCACTTCCACAAGATTCACCATCATTTATAATTTTATAGTAACTATTTGCGCAACCAGAACCACTATCACTACAAGTTAAAGTAAAGCTGACATCTTGGTTAGTCCAACTACAACCATTTGGGTTTATAGTCGTTGTAGGTGGAATACTTTCCACACATTTACCATTTGAACAAGTGTAGCCAGAGCCTAATGTTGTACAATCTTTATCTTCATAAGAATAGTCATTTCCAGAACAATAGTATTCTCTTAAGACTGTTTGACTTATACATTCATCTGTTTTTGTTGTTACTGGACAAGAAGTTTGTCCATAAGAGCATAGGTTATTATCTGTAACCGTTCCTTGAATGAAGTAAGATTTTCCTCCATCTGAGTCCGAACAGCTATTTGAGCAATCATATACTTTTGTATCACTAGCTCCATTGTTACAGTATCCAGGAGAGCCTGAACATTGCCATTCATCCTTATAAATATCACCATCTGCAACATTGCAGTATAAACTTTCATAATCTTCACAATTTTTCCAATAACCCGAACAAGAAGCACCATTTGCATAATATTCATAGACTGAATTTCCAGAGCAGTATTCATTTAATTGAGATCCTGTACAGCTACCACCTGAGCAACCAGTATAATCATAACAACCTCCACCAACTAAAGGATCATTTCCTGAATCACCAGTATTGTAGGAAGCTTTTGCTGAGCAATCTTCAGAAGAGGTTATTGAATATTTACATTCACAATTTTCAGATACACCACCACAATAATAATTTCTATATTGTTTTACCGAGCCTGAGCAATACCATCCATCTGAAGGACAATCGCTATCTACTTCACATTCTGC
>JBBITC010000004.1:0-1056 GCA_037440965.1 Candidatus Aenigmatarchaeota archaeon
AAAAAAGATTCTTGAAAACTTGAAAAAGCAAGAACTTTTGGATGAAGTGAAAGGATTTTATGGAGTAACAAAAAAGGGGAAGGAATATTTTAGTAAAAGAATAAAAGAAATCGAACAAGAATTAAGAAAAGTTAACGAACCTTGGGTTATTGTTTATAAAGCTAAGCAGTATTATCCTTTTGTCCTAAACACTGTTTTTGAATTTTGTAAAGATAGATACGTTGGATTTTATTGTCTTTTCACTGAAAAAAGATTTTTCAGAAGAGATTTTAGAGGCAAAAAAATTGTTTTAAAAACACCAAAAGACCTTCTATTTTTTATCAACATTCATTACATAGACGTAATTCCTTGCGTCCATCGCATCGGTATAGATAGACCAGACTGGCTTGTTGTTGATATTGATCCTGGACCAAAAGTTTCTTGGGAAAAGACTAAGGAAGTAGCAGAAATAACCTATAAAATTTTTGAAAAGTTAAACTTAAACCCAGCTATCAAATTTTCTGGCTCAAGAGGTTTTCAAGTTTGGAGCTTAATTAAAGAATTTGAAATTCCTGATTTTTATCAGCCTTTGACCTTAAGGGGGAAGAGTAAAAGAGAAAGGAATTATTTTACCCTATTTTCAGATTTTGTCAGAATAATTCAAAGAGAAGTTGATAAAGAAATTCCTAAGATAACAACTTCTGAAATTCTTTCAAAAGATGAAAGGGAAGATAAAATTTTGCTTGATTCAGCAAGTATGAAACCTTTAGGTTTGGTAAGGGCTCCTTATTCTGTTCATAGTAAAAGTGGTTTGGTTTCTTTGCCATTTAGCATAAAGGAGTTTGAAGATTTTGAGCCAGAAGATGCTTCAACAGAAAAAACTTTAGAAAGATATGAAAAGAAAGGGAATGAATTTGTTTTAAAGGAAGCAGACCCTTCCAAACTTTTAAATCTTTTTAAAGGTTACTTTTAATATTTCTAAACACTAACTATGAGTTAGGTGATAATATGCCAGTTAGTACTGCCCCGTACAGAAGAAAGTATGCCCATACAAAGGCAAGAGGAAGTGAAACAACT
>JBBITC010000004.1:1089-3784 GCA_037440965.1 Candidatus Aenigmatarchaeota archaeon
ATAAAACTTTTGTCGTCACTAAAGGATTTAGAATAACAGACCCATTAATCCTTCAGCAAACAGATAAAAGATTTATTCATCTCATGAGCACTAAAATAAGACTTTGTCCAAGTTGCGCTAGATTTTGGGGTATTTCAAAACCTGGTAAAAGTATAAGGAAAAAGCACATGAGATGATTATGCTGAAAAAAGTAAAAAGTTTGAAAGGAATTTTGTATAAAAAATTGATAAAAAAGAAAGAAAGAAAGCTCCCAGAACTTATCTTTAAAAAACAGGAAAAAATAGTTGAAATTCCAAGCTACCAAGATTTGACAAAAGTTAATATTATTTATCCTTTAATCGAGCCTTTTGCTTTTGCTCACATAAAATGGGACAAAGAGAATCAAGAACTAGTTTATAATGTAATAGAGCCTGAGCTTACAGAAGCCGAAAGAGAAAATTTGAAAAGAATCTCTGAAGCTTTAATAGAGCTAATAGAAGTTGAACTTACTGTAATTAAAGATATTTCAAAAGCTATAGAATACTTGCAAAAAAATGTTTTAAAAATAATTAAAGAATTTGGCCTTAAATTATCAAAAATATCTTACATCAAACTAATGTACCATATTTACAGAAATTTTATCGGATTGAATGAAATAGAGCCTTTGCTTCAAGACCCAAACATAGAGGATATAAGTTGTGATGGTCTTAACACCCCAATATATATAATTCACAGAAAGTTTGGCTCTATTAAAACAAATATAACTTACACAGAACCAGAAAGATTAAGAGAATTTGTGATAAAACTAGCTGAAAGATGTGGAAGGTATATAAGCTATGCCGAACCAATCCTTTCTGGTACTTTACCTGATGGTTCAAGAGTTTCTGCAACTCTTGCAGGTGATGTGGCAACAAGAGGCCCAACTTTTACTATAAGAAAATTCACTGCAAAACCAATCTCACCGATAGAACAAGTTGAATTAGGAACAGCAAGTCCTGAAATGCTTGCATACTTTTGGTATTTGATAGAGCATAGGGCTTCTATTCTAATAGTAGGAGGTGTGGCAACTGGTAAAACTTCCTTTCTCAATACTTTATCTATGTTTATCCCTTCAGAAGCAAAAATTGTTTCAATAGAAGATACAAGAGAGATAAAAATTCCTCATGAGCATTGGATTCCAACATTAGCTAGAACTGGTTTTGGTATTCCTATGCCAACTGGTGAAAAATATGGAGAAGTAACACTTTTTGACCTGCTAAAAGAAAGTTTTAGGCAGAACCCAGATTATGTTATAGTTGGCGAAACAAGAGGAAAAGAAGCTTATGTAATGTTTCAAGGTATGTCTTCTGGTCATCCTTGTTTAAGTACTTTCCATGCAGGAAGTGTTGATACTGTTATTAAAAGGCTCACTTCACCTCCTATAGAACTTCCTTCTACTCTTATAGAAAGCTTGGATGTTATTGTTATAATGGTTCATGCAAAAGAAAAGGGGGAATCTGCAAGAAGAATTAAAGAAGTCGTTGAAATTCAGTCAGTGGACCCAAAAACTAATGAAGTGAAAGCAAGCCCTGTTTTTAGATGGAACCCTAACAAAGATACTTATGAAAAATTTTATGAAAGCATTAAATTAAAAGAAATCGTTGAAGAAACAGGAGGGAAGCCAGAAGATGCTTTAAAAGAAATAAAAAGGAGGGAAAAGTTTCTAGAAAGTTTAAGAGAAAAGGAGGTAAAAGATTTTGTTGAAGTAACAAAATATATCAAGTATTATTATAAACAAACTAAAATTTTGAAAAGGGGTAAAAGATAAGGGAATTTGATGAATTACACAGGTTTTGCAACCCTATTATTCGGGAAAATTGTAGATAAAAAACCTGAACTCTTTTCTTTTTTGAAGGAAAGTTTAGTTAAATCTGGGATTAAAATACCAGTTAGAAGCTATGTGAGTATGAGCATATTAACTACTTTAATAGTTTTTGTTATAACTTTTATTTCCTGTTACTTTATTTTTCTTTTCTTAAAATTACCAGAAGTTTTATTCCTCATATATGTTATTCTTGCTCCGATAATCTTCTCTTTTATCTGTATCTTCACTCTTTTCTTTTCTCCTTATCAAATCATGCAATCTAAAAAAAGAAATATAGAAACAAACTTACCTTTTGTTTTAACTCATATGGGAGCGATAGCAGAATCTGGAGTTCCACCTTATGTTATCTTTAGAATTATAAGTGGTTTTAAGGAATATGGTGAAATAGCTCAAGAGATGAAAAAGGTTGTTAGAAATATAGAAAGTTTTGGTATAGATCCTTTAACAGCAGCTAGAGAAGTAGCAAAGAGAACCCCTTCTGATAGCTTGAGGCAAGTTCTACTTGGTTTTGTTACAACAACAGAATCAGGAGGAAGTATGAAAGAGTATTTAAAAACTGCAGGAACAAGAGCCTTGTTTGAGTGGAGAATAAGGAGAGAAAGATTTTTGCAACAATTGACAACTTATGCTGAAATCTACACTGGCTTGTTAATAGCCGCTCCCTTATTTATAATTTCTTTGTTTGCTGTGATGAACACAATACCAGGAGCAAGTACTATAGGAGGATTTGAAATTTTGAATTTGATGGAATTGACAATTTACATAATTCTTCCTGTCCTGAACATAGGCTTTTTAATGTTTTTGAGAGGAGTGGAGGTAGAGATGTGAAAAAGGAAATTTTATTATTAATTC
>JBBITC010000004.1:3794-15510 GCA_037440965.1 Candidatus Aenigmatarchaeota archaeon
GGCTTTTTAGCTGCTTTTTTAATTCTTTTAGATTTCTTTTTCTTTTCTAGCACAAGCAATGTTTTTCAAGTTGTTTTAGTAATCGCTTTTGTGGTTTTTGTCTCGCCTATAATTTTTCTAAGGTATAGTGAGCATAAGAAAGTAAGGGAATTAGAAGAAATCTTTCCTATTTTTCTTAGGGATTTTGTGGAAAGTGTTAGAAGTGGAATGACCATACCTCAAGCCCTAAAAGC
The DNA here is from genome assembly GCA_037440965.1 of Candidatus Aenigmatarchaeota archaeon. Lineage (GTDB taxonomy): Archaea > Aenigmatarchaeota > Aenigmatarchaeia > CG10238-14 > SCSR01 > JAVZHQ01. Next base: position 4,028 of record JBBITC010000004.1, read on the forward strand.
CCTTTCTTCTAATGATTATAAGGTTTTAAGTCCTTATGTTAAAAAAATGGCTGCTCAAGTCGATTGGGGAATAAATGTTAATAAAGTTCTTCAAAATTTTGCTAAGGAAAGTAAGTCAAAAGTTATAGGAAGGATTGTTTCGAGCGTTATAGAAACACATACGTTTGGTGGTAACCTAACAGATACGCTTGAAGCTCTTGGTAATACTGCTTTAGAAATAGAAAGATTAAGAGCAGAAAGAAGGCTTTATCTTCAATCTCAAATGATTACCGGTTATGTAATTTTCTTTGTTTTTTTAGCAGTTATAATAATAATGCAAAAATTTCTAATTCCTAGTCTTTCTCAACCAAAAAGTCCACTTGAACAAAAATATGAAGATTTAACCGAAAGGTATAAACTACTTTTCCAAAATCTGATAATCATTCAAGGATTTTTTGCTGGTTTGATAGTTGGAAAGATGTCAGAAGGAGCAACTATAGCAGGAATAAAGCATAGCCTTTTTATGATATGTACTGGGATTTTAGTTTTTCTTATATTTGGGTAATTTCTTCTCTTGTTACCCTATCATAAACCCCGTAAGCAGAGCAGTTTGTGTTAATTGATATTGTATCATAATTCTCTGGGATTTGGAAGTTGAAAAAAACCAAATTTCTTGGTAAAAGTGTTAAATTTGAGCTTTCACAAATTACTACAACTCCACTAGAATAACATAAACCTTTTCTTTCTATTGTATAGTTTGTATAAATTATTTCCATAACTAAATTTCCTAAAGAAATTGAGCCTGTGTTTTCAATTTTTCCAGAAAGAGTAGAAGAAGATAAATTGTACTTTAGATCAAAAAGAGAAATCCCACCTTTACTGCATTTAAGTTGAATATCAGCTTCTTCTGTTGTTGATTGGAAAAATTTTGTCAAAAAAGGAATTAACCAAAAGGAAATTATAGAAGCTGCAGCTACCGTAAAAGCTATTAGCAAAACTGTAGCTACTAGAGGGGAAATGCCTTTTACTGGCATGTTGACTCTTCTTCTACATATGGACAATGTGTGGTTATTACAATCTTATTGTAAGGTAGGTCCACATCTACTATTGTAAAAGCTTTGAAGATATTTTTTGGGAGTATGTTATCTGGCTGTAAGTTATAACTTTTAATGTTTCCTGGGTAAAATACCGTAGCTGTTAGATTTCTTAGTTCAACGTCCATGACATTTTTCAAGATTAATGTAATGTTTCCTTTTGTTGGAGTTGAGTTCGTATAGCTGCAAGAATAGATGCTGAAATCTGCATAAAGACATGGGCTATAGCTTTGGTTTGCAACTTCTGGTAATGAAGATTTTATAAAAGTCGATGCCCAATAGGTTAATATTGTTGCTATCCCCATAGTTGCTGCTATAAGTAAAACCGCGGCTACAAGTGGCGATATACCTTTTCTCATACTTTTAATTTTATCTTAATACTTAATAAATATTATCTTATTCCAAATTTTAATTGATGAAGGGGCAAGCTATTTTAATAAGCTATACTCTAGCAGTTTTATTAGCAGTAATTTTTATAACATTCTCTTCTCTAATGTTTTTTTCTTTTTATTCTAGCTTTTTAAAAAACCAAGTTAAAAGTAATTTAGAAAATCTTTGTTTAAAGCTATATAGCTCAATAGCAACAGCTTACGAAATTGCTAACAGTTCGAAATTTTTACCAAAAAATAATTCTTGTGTTTTACTTCAAGAAATTAGTCTAAATTTTCCTTCAAAAATTTCAGGTAAAAATTATGAAATTCTTGTTCAACCTTCTGAACAAAGCCTAGAAATAAAAGCAAAATCTTTAGATTATCCAGAAATTTTTGAAATAAAGTTACCGAAAATTTATGCAAATTTTGAAGGAAAAATTGAAAGTGGGAGAAAAACAAATCTGTATTATTATAGGTGCAATTTAAATAATGTAATTAGCGACAAAATTATTCTTGGAGAAATCGAGGGAATTTGATGCCAATCCAGATTGATTTTACTATTGCTGTCGGAATTTTTATAATAATTATTGGGATAAGTTTGGCTTTTGTTCTTAACTATTTGACAAAATATTCCCAATACTCTAAAATAAACAACCTTAAAAGTATCGCTTATAATCTATTCGTTCCTCTGAAACTAAACTTAACAACAGAACTTTATAAATTGCCAATTAAAATTACAGAAACAAGTGGGAATGAGAGAAGAGAGGTTATTATAAATATAACTTTAAGCCTCGACGAAAAATGTGAAAAAAGGGCTTGGAATTCTACTATAAGAGTTTATGAGGAAAATAAGGAAATTGAGTTTAGTTTATACAACCAAACTTTTTGCGAAGAAAAGTATTTGAAATCTTCTGACCTAGTTTTAAAAGCAAACTTTTCAGCCTATCAAACAAAAATCTTCCTTGTCTATTTTTCAAAAGAAAAAGAGGTTGAAGATTTAAATTACTCTATTCCTTACGAAGAAAATTCAGGTTTTAAAGTGGAAATATTTCCTTTACAGGAAGTGAAAATGTTATCTATAAGCAAACTAAAAGAATTGAGAAACATTAGTTATGAAGATTTAATAAAAAATTTTGGAGATTATAATTTTTACTTAGAAATAAGTGAGAAATGATGGCTTTATACATGGGAGAGGCAATAATCGCAATTTTTTTAATAGTTATGTTTCTTCTTTTGATTTTTACCTCTGAAGAACTAGAAACAGAAGTTAATCTAAAAGAAATGACATTAAAAGCTTTAAAAATTCTTGACCAAAGCAATGAATTGAGAAGATATGTCATGGAAAATGATACAGAAAGTATAAAGAATAAATTAGCAGGATTTCTTCCTTATCATGTAAGCTATGAAGTCTTTATTTGTAAAGAATTTTGCCCAAAACTCGATTTAGAAGACGGAAAGGTAGTAAGTGTAAGTTATCTTTTAGCTGGAAATTTTGAAAAAATAGAACCTTTTGAAGTTCTTGTGCTGGTGAAAGAATGAAAGGCCAATCTTTCTTGATAATCTCAATAATCTTTATAATTATTCTTGCTTTAATAAAAGCTAATATAAATTTTCAAAAATTTCAAGAAGATAAAAGTTTTGGAATTGAATTTGAAAATATTAAAGAAGAAATGGTAAGAAGTGTAGAATTTTCAATTTATGAAAAAGAAAATATAACAAAAAACCTTGAAAGTTTTGCTGAATTTGCAAGAAATTCATTTAAAAGAAGAGCTTTAGATGTTAACTCTCTTATTTTGGAATGTATGGTAGAAAATAATGAAGCAAACATAAGCATAAAAAATCTTTTAGGAAATGAAATAATCTTTCTTAACATAAGCTTTAGTTATGATAACTCTTTTAGAGAATTTGAAAACATAGATGATGGAGAAAAAATAACTACTGTTTTTAGTTTCTCAAACGGAAATGCAAACTATACTTTAAAAGTTTTTTATAAAACTCCTTTCTCCCAAGAATCTGAAGAACTGCCAGTAGAGATTGAAGCTGGAAAAAGTAAATTTATAGTTTTCCTTGACATTACATTAAAAAGCGAAAAAGCCAAACTTAGAGATAAAATTTTGAAAAGTTATGAGGTTCCAGCTTAATTTAATTAAAAAATTAAAAATTAAATATGAAAAAAGTAATATTTTTTATTTTCTCGCTTTTAGTATTTTACTTTTTAGTTTCTTCATTAAACGCACAAAGTAGGGTAAGCTATGTAAAGCTTAGGTTTGTCTATCATCTGGGAAATAATAAAACTAATGACTTCTATAAAATAGCTGGAATTAATGGTAGCGTAGATGATTTAAACATAAACATAATAGGTTATCCAAATAACTTATCTCACTTTTATGCTTGTACTTATGATGAAGAAGAATTTGAAAAAGGAATGATTGCAAGCCTTATTTACTCAGGAAAAAGTCAAGATCTAAACTCTATTGCTTTTTTAGCAAGCCAAGAAGAAGATTATAAAATTGAAGTAAAACAGAAAGCTGAAGGAACTGACCTTATTTTAGTCTTCACAAATGGTACATGTGAAGAAGTTGATAAAAAAATTTATACTGTAGAAAAATATGGATTGCCTGCACAAGCTTTTTCAGTTTATCCTAAAGCTGAAAGAATTTCTATAGCAATGGTCTTAAGAAACGATAAAATTTTGATAAGAGGAAACGAAAGCCTAAACATAGGAACAAACAGAGTTTGCATAGAATATTCTGGAATAACCGAAGGGAATAAACCGATAATAGAAGTGAGAAAATGCTAAAAGGTATTAGTCCATTAATAGCTTATGTAATGGTAATTTTAATAGTTTTTTCTGGAATATCTTTAGTTCTTCTTTTTGGTATGCCTATAATAGAAAGGGCAAGAGAATCTTCTATAATCAATGAAGGTTTAGAAAATTTGAAGATTCTGTCAAAAAGTATAGAGGAAGTTGCAACAGAAGGTATTGGAAGTCTCAGGTCAATTTCCTTGAAAGTAACAGGAGGGGAATATAAAATAAACGAGAAAACAAATAGCATCGAATTTTACTATTCACCAAAAAGCTATTCTATAGAACCAGGATTTTTAAAAGAAGATAGTATTATTTTGATATCAGGAAAAGATGCCATAGTTAAAGAATATGATTTGAATAATGATGGGGAAGATGAAATTATTTTGGAAAATGAATTTATAAAAGTGGGGATTCTTAAAAAAGGGAGCAAAGAAAATTATGATTTCATAAACACAAGTAAATTGATTAAAATCATTAATTTCAAAACAAAAAACATAGATTTAGTTCCTTCTGATTCTTCAATTTTTATAGACGATAGAGAAGATAGCTCTTATGGTAATGGTTATTCTGAAAGTTTAAACCTTGGTAAAAGCTCAACAAAAGCAGAAGCTTTGGTTCATTTGAACACAAGTTATGCAGATTATGATATTTTATATACTTTATATGCAGGGGCCGATTTCCTACTCATAAAAGTTTTAAACATAGCTTATAAGTGAGATTATGGTAAGAGTTAAAAAAAGGTTTTTTCATGTCAGACAGAACTTGAAAAGAACAAAAGTTTATTGGTTTAGAAAAATTTATGACAAGTTTTGGAAGAAGAGAAAAAAATATTAATTTTATAAAATAGAAAAAAACATATGACTAACTATATTTTTGTTAGTGGTGGAGTAATTTCTGGGTTAGGAAAGGGGATAACAACTGCCTCTATAGGGAAAGTTTTGCAGTTTAAGGGATATACTGTTACTGCAATTAAAATAGATCCCTATATTAATGTTGATGCAGGCACTTTAAGGCCTACTGAACATGGAGAAGTATGGGTAACTGAAGATGGTGGGGAAATAGATCAAGATTTAGGACATTATGAAAGATTTCTTGATGCTGACATAAGCAAAGAACATAACATAACAACTGGACAAATATATTATGCAGTTATAGAAAGGGAAAGAAAGGGAGAATACTTAGGAAAAACTGTTCAGCCAATTCCTCATATAACAGATGAGATAAAAAGAAGAATTAAACTTGTGGCTAAAAAGACAAAAGCAGATTTTGTTATTGTTGAAGTTGGAGGAGTAGTTGGTGATTATGAAAATGTTTTGTTTTTAGAGGCAGGAAGGCAGATGAAATTAGAAGGAGAGAATGTTATATTTGTCCATGTAGTCTATTTACCTGTTGTAAAGACCCTTGGTGAGATGAAATCTAAACCTGCTCAACATTCTGTTAAAGAGTTAAGATCTTTGGGAATCCAACCAGATTTTTTGATTTGTAGGTCAGAAGAACCTGTGGATGAGATAAGGAAAGAGAAGCTAGCTCTTTTTTGTAGCGTGATAAAAGAAGATATAATTTCAAATCCAAACTTGGAAAATATTTATGAATTGCCATTAGTTTTTGAAAAACAAGATCTTGGGAATAAAATACTTAAAAAACTTAATCTCAAACCAAAAACTTCTAAATCTCCAAAAATAGAAGAATGGAAAGCTTTTATTAAAAAAATGAATGGAGCAAAGAAAACAGTAAAAATTGGGATAGTAGGAAAATATTTTGATATTGGTTTATACCGCTTACCAGATTCTTACATTTCGGTTATTGAAGCAGTAAAACATGCGGCTGCTAATAATAATGTTAAAGCTCAAATAGAATGGATTGACTCAAAAGAATTTGAAAAAGATGAGAAAAGGCTTTCTATTCTTGATTCGGTTCAAGGTATTATTATTCCAGGAGGCTTTGGAAAAAGTGGAATAGAAGGAAAAATTTTAGCTATAAAGTATGCTAGAGAAAAAAACATTCCTTTCTTGGGTTTGTGTTTAGGATTACAGCTAGCTGTGGTCGAATTTGCAAGAAATGTTTGTAAATTAGAAAATGCTAATAGCACAGAATTTGACCCAAAAACTCCTTATCCTGTTATTGATATTTTACCTGAACAGGAAAAAATTATTAAAGAATCAAGATATGGGGCTTCTATGCGACTTGGGGCATATCCAGCAGTTCTTAAAGAAGGATGCCTAGTTTGGAATTTGTACAGAAAAAAGAAAATGATAAGCGAAAGGCATAGACATAGGTATGAAGTTAACCCAAAATTCCATAAAATTTTGCAAGAAAATGGATTAATTTTTTCTGGGGTTTCGCCTGATAAAAGACTAGTTGAATTCATAGAATTACCAAATCATAAATATTTTGTTGCAACCCAAGCACATCCAGAATTCAAGTCTCGCCCTCTAAAACCTGCTCCACTTTTTGATGGTTTAATTAAAGCTTGTATTAAAAAATAATTATGGTTGAATATTACTACCTTTTAAGGCCAGATGCAGCAAAAGCCTTAGAAGAGCCTATAATCAAGAAAATTCTACCAAGATATGTTAAGGTAGCAAAAAATGAAGCTTGGGTAAATTTTCAAATAGCAAAAAGAATAGTTTTTGAATTTGATAAAAGCTTAAGTTCAGAAGAATTGTGGAAGTTGCATGAAGAACTTATGAAAAAGTTTTATGAAATAAAGGAAGTTTGTGATAAGAAAAAGATTAGGCTAAAAGAACTTGAAATTCCTCGATATTCTTTAATTGACTTAAAAATTTTGCTTACAAAAGAGATAATGGAAAGTTGCGAGCTATGCGAAAGGAAATGTCATGTTAACAGAATTGTTGGAAAAAAGGGTGAATGTAAAGTTGGAAAAAATTCTTTAATTTCATCTGAGTTTGTTCATCTTGGTGAAGAGGCTCACATAACACCAAGTCATACAATTTTTTTCATGGGTTGTAATTTACATTGTCAATTCTGCCAAAATTGGAGTATAAGCCAATGGTTTGAAGAAGGATATTATATTAGCCCGAAAGAATTGGCAAAAATAATTGAAAAAAGAAGAGAGCAAGGCTGTAGGAATGTTAATTTTGTTGGTGGCGAACCAACCCCAAACCTTTTAACAATTCTTGAAAGCTTAAAGTATTGTGAAGCTAACATGCCAGTTGTTTGGAACTCAAATTTTTACATGAGTGAAAAGACCATGAAAATTTTGGATGGAATTGTTGATTTATACTTGCCAGATTTTAAGTATGGTAATGATGAATGTGCTTTAAGACTTTCGAAAGTTCAAAAATATTTTGAAATAGTTTCTAGAAATCATTTGATAGCTGCAAATCAAGCTGAAGTTACAGTTAGGCATTTAATTTTACCAAATCATGTTGAATGTTGCAGCAAACCTGTGCTAGAATGGATTTCCAAAAACATTAAGGATAGATGCATAGTTAACATTATGGACCAATATAGGCCAGAGTTTAATGCTTCTGAGCAAATCGATATAAATAGAAGCATAACAAAAGAAGAATTTGAAGAAGTTATTAATTATGCAAAAAAATTGGGAATAAATTATATTACGTGATGTTTATGGAAAAAGAAAAAATCTTGCTAGAGCTTGAAGGTCTAAAAAGAAGTAAGAAAAGCTCTTTAGAAATAACAAGTGAACTTAATGAAGCTATGCTTAAGCTACTAACCCAAAAAATTTCAAAAAAGAAAAAAGGTTTTAACAAAAAAAAGCTTATCGAGGAATTAAGAAAGCTTACAAGGAAAGAGAATGAGCTTTGAAAATTTTATAAAAAAAGCTATAAGAGCCTTGAATGAAAGCAAATTAAGATATGCTATTATAGGTGGAATAGCTGCTATTTTTTATGGAAGACCTAGAACTACTTTGGATCTTGATATTGTCATCTTACTTAAAAAAGAAAAAATTGAAGATTTATGTAAAAGTTTAATGAAACATGGATTTGAAGTTGAGAAAAAAGATATTGAAGAAGCTTTCCAGAAAAAAATTCATACTTCAATTTTTTTCAAAGGTTCGCCGTATAGAATTGACTTAAAGGGAGTTTATTCTAGTTTGGATAAAGCATCTATTTCAAAGAGAAAAAAGGTTAAGATATTTGGAGAAAAAGCTTGGATAGAAAGGGCAGAAGATGTGATTGTAGCAAAGCTTGTTTATGGAAGTGAGCAAGATTTGAACGATGCTAAAGCAATCCTTTTGAATCAAAAATTAAATAAAAAATATCTTTTTAAAAGGGCGAAAGAAGAAAATGTATTTAAGAAGCTAAAACAATTAATGAAGTGGTAAGATGAAGGCTATATTTTCAGGAAGCATAAGTTTTGGTTTAGTTAACATCCCAATCAAAATTTATACTGCAACAGAAAGTAGAGTAATTTCTTTTAATAATCTTCACAAGGAATGCGGAACTCCTTTAGTTTACAAGCGCTGGTGCCCTAAGTGTGAGAAAGAAGTTGCTTATGAAGATATAGAAAAGGGCTATAAGATAACAAAAGAAAAGTATGTGATTTTAAAGAAAGAGGATTTAGAAAAGCTTAGGCTTAAAACAACAAAAGCAATAGAAATTCAAGAGTTTGTTGATACTTCACAAATTGACCCAATATTTATGGAAAAAAGCTATTATATTGTGCCTGAGGAAACAGGAATAAAAGCTTATTCTCTTTTTGTTGAGGCTTTAAGAGTTGCTAATAAAGTTGCTATAGGAAAAGTTGTTATGAGAAATAAAGAGTATTTAGTTGCTATAAGAGCTTTTAAAAAAGGCTTGGTAATGCATATTTTACATTATTTGGGAGAGGTTAAAGATATTGAAGAATTAAGTGAACTTAAAAATTTAGTAACAGTTAAAGAGGAAGAATTAAAACTAGCTCAAGCTTTAATTTCAAAACTAACAGAATCTGAGTTTGATATTTCAAAGTTTAAAGATACTTATACAGAAGAGCTTATGAAACTTATAAAGGCTAAAGCTGAAGGAAAGGAAATAGAAGTAAAGGAAGAAAAGGTTCCAGAAACAAAGGAGCTTGTTGAAGCTTTGAAGGCAAGTATAGAAAGGGTGAAAAAGAAAAAAGAAGCAAAGTAGAAAATTTTTCTTTTTTAAAAATTATATATGAGCCTTTTTGAAGAAATGATTAAGCCAATGCTTGCACAAATTTCAGAACCTTTTGATTCAAAAGAATTTTGTTTTGAAATTAAGTACGATGGGACAAGAACCATAGCTTACATAGATAAGGAAAAAAAGGAAGTTAGGTTTTTAAATAGGCGTCTCAAATGGTTTCAGTCAAACTATCCTGAATTGCTTAACATCTATGAAAACGTAAAAGCAAAAAGAGTTGTTTTGGACGGAGAAATAGTTGTTTTTAAAGAAGGTAAGCCAGACTTTACAGCGTTACAAACTAGAGAGCATGTTGGAGAAAAACTTAGAATTAAATTGTTATCAGAAATAATGCCTGCAACCAACATTGTTTTTGATATTTTGCATTTAGACGGAGAAGATTTAATAAATAAGCCACTAATAGAAAGAAAAAAGATTTTAGAGAGTGTTGTTAAAGAAAGTGAAAGACTAATTCTTTCGAGTTATATTATTGGTAAAGGAAAAGAGCTTTTTGAAAAAGTAAAAGAAAAAAAACTTGAAGGAATTATAGCAAAAAAATTAAATTCAACTTATCAAATTGGTAAAAGAAGTGAAGATTGGCTAAAGATAAAATACTTAAAGACTTTAGATTGTGTTATTGCTGGATTTACAAAAGGTTCAGGTTGGCGTGAAAAGTATTTTGGTGCTTTGATTCTTGGATGCTATAAAGATGGAAAATTAATCTACTTAGGAAGAGTAGGAACAGGATGGGAAGAAAAAGATTTGGAAGAAATAACAAAAAAGTTAAATGAAATAAAGAGTGAAAAATGTCCGTTTGAGGAAAAGCCTAAAATGCCTTCTGATTTGGTTGTTACATGGGTTAAGCCTAAGCTTGTATGTGAAGTTAAGTATTTGGAAATAACAAAAGAATTGCAGTTAAGAGCTCCTGCTTTTATAAGATTAAGGAATGATAAAGAACCGGAAGAATGTATATTAGAGATTTAAAAGCTAAAATTTATTTAAAAAATATGAAAAAAGAAAGAAATTTTTACAAGTTTACTACTTTTATTTTAATTTTTATTTTAGCTGCTTTATTCTTTTTTTATATTCTTTTATCTTTTTTCTCTGCTTTTTTTGCTCTACCTCAACTTTCAACAATAGGCTTTACTCAAGCTAGCGTTTCTGTTGAAATCGGGGAAAATGAAGGTATAGTTAGTTTGGTAGGAAATTGTAAAGAATTGAAAATGGCAGTAGATAAAAATCAAGCCATAGCTATAGAGAGAGGAATTGAAAGGATTTTAGGTCCTAGGCCATATACTCATGATTTGATAAAAGATATGTTAAAAAATTTTGGAATTAGCGTGCTTATGGTGAAGATAACAGAAGCGAGAAATGAAACTTGCTTGCCTGAAGAAATGTGCGATTGGAGAATAACTTATATTTCAAAAATTTTTTTGAAACAAGGTGATTTAGTTCTTGGTTTAGATTCAAGGCCAAGCGATGCTTTAGCTATAGCGGCAAGAACTGAATATCAAGTTCCTATATATGTGAATGAAAGTATTCTTGAGAAATTTGGAGAAAGAGTTTGTTAAGCTTAAATTACAAAGGCTGAATAAATAAGTATAACTTTTTATCCGTTTGATTATAAAACCAAGAATTTGGTTGCAAATTATAGAAAGATAAAACTTCAGGTAAGTTCATACCATTAACTAAAACTCTTGTTGGTTTGTTCTGGCTATAAACTTCGATTAATTGGCTTTCTGATATGTTCAAATTAAATGAAATTTTCTTATCAATTTTTGTGAGTTGTGTTAAAGGATTAAAAAGATGGGATGTTATATTTAAAGATAAAAATTTAATCCAATAGTTTGGAATAACAAAATTTAAAAAGTTGAACTTAACATCATATTTTCCCTTAATTATATACAGAAAGTAATTACCAAAAATATCAGTTATGGTTGAGGAAACTATATTTTCACTTTTTTCTTGATATACTGTTATATTTGCTTGAAGAATTGCATCATTCTTATCTTTCAATTGCCCTGAAATTTTCTTATATTTCTCATATTCGGCTTTTATTTCTTCTGGTGATAAAGCTCGGTTCCAAATTCTTACTTCGTCTATTGTGCCATTAAACTGTCTG
>JBBITC010000005.1:0-14755 GCA_037440965.1 Candidatus Aenigmatarchaeota archaeon
GTTGAAGAAAAAGTTAAAACATAAATTTCTTCTTTGTAAACTGGACCAAAGTCAATTTCTTCAATAGCTCTAAATGGATTGACTGAAAGAAAGGGCTAGCTGGGTTGCAATCAATAATAGTTGGAGGTTTTTTATTATCTAAAATGAAGACGACGTCATCCAAGCTTAAGAAAACTTTTTCAAGAAGCTCTTTTGATTTTCTAACTTCTTCTTCTGCCTGCTTACGAAAAGTTATGTCACGTATTATTACCATATCGCCTACTATTTTACCATTTTCTCTAATTGGAGCAGCATTAATTTCTCCAATTATTATTTCTCCGTTTTTCTTTATCACTTCAATCTCATACGGCTTTATATCAAAACCCATCATTCTTTTTAGAAAATTTTTATAAGTTATTAGAACACTTTTTTTCGTTAAAACATTAGCTTCAGTAAACCTTTTACCTATCAAATCATCTTTGGTGTAACCTAAAATTTCCTCAACTTTTTTATTAATTTCTATAAATCTACCATTCCTGTCTAGGATAACAATCGGGTCAACTGCAAGATTAAAAAGATTTCTATACTTTTCTTCTGATTTTCTAATTTCTTCTTCAATTTTCTTTTTTTCTGTTATATCTCTGATAACAATAAGCTTGCCCTTTTTTTCTTCAGAAAAGTAAGGATTTATAGAAAACTCAAAAAATCTATTTTCAAATTCTACAACAACTTGATTTTTCTTTTCAGAAGACAAAATTTCTTCCATCATCTTTTTAAATTCACTTGGGTTTTTTTGCTTTTTTGAAAGAAAATCTACAAAATTTTTTAACTCTAAAGCTATTTTTGAAGGGATGTTAAACATTTCCACAAATTTTTTATTGTAATGAATTATTTTTCCTTTCGAATCGGTAACAACAATACTATCGGGTAAAGAATTGCACAAATTTAAAAGAAAATTTCCATTTTTTTCAAGTTCGGCCATACTTTTCTAATAATAATTTTAAAATTTTAGGGCTTATTTTTAACTTTAACTAAAAATAATTCGATTTACAAATAATTAATATGGAAAAAAGGATTTTTTATGCCATTTTTCTAGCCTTACCTTTAATTTTACTTTCTCTTTACTTTTTTGGATTTCTAAATCTAACAGGGTTTTTTGTTGGTTTTGGTCCACCACAGTCAGAATTTAAATGGTGGAACATTTCCTGGCATTATAGAGTAAGAATAGAAATAAACACTTCTTCTTATGAAAGAATAGAATGGCCTATAGAATACAGAATAAACTTTACTGATTTATTACCTTATGGAAATTTTGATGAAAATTCTACCAGAGTGATAGAATACAGCCCAACAGGCGAGCTTTTAGGAGAAATTCCAAGTCAATTCGAGAAAGATGATGATTTTAATTCTTTAACAAACGCTATTGGCAATTTAGTTTTTTTCCTCAACGGAAGTAATCCAGCAAACACAAAAAGAATATTTTTTGTTTACTATGACATTTTGGAAAATGGGGCAAAAGAAAGTCCAAGCTATACTTCAGGCATAACTTATTCTTGGGATGGTGAAGAGCTTAATGTTAATGCTTCCTTACTTTCTTACTGGATAGATACACTAAGAGGGGAAAACACTTCTGGTTTATATAGAGTAAAAGGAATTTATTCTCAAAATGATATTTGGTCTATTCCAAGCGAAACAGAAAGAACAATAGAATACTTGCAATACTCTAACGGAACTCATAACTTTAGTTTTGACTTGAAGTATAACATGAGCCTAAAGTTTTCTGGTCCAATTAGATTAGTTTTTGAGCAAAAGGGTTATGAAACTTTTTGGAATTCTGATGAAAGAACTAATCAGGGATTTTTAATCAAAAGATATTACTTTTACAATTTCACTTGGCCAAAAAACCAATGGATAAAAGTTGAAACAATTTTTAAAAATTTGGGAGATAGTGAAATAGAGAGAAATTCAACTTTTGCTGGAGCTTTGGGATTGGATTCAGCAAGAGCTTTTGGTTCAAACTGGCAGTCTGCTTTTGGTAATACAAGTTATCCAGGATGGTGGTATGCCTCTGACTTTTGGAGCAGTTTCCACACAGGAATAATTCATGTAAACAGAAGCAACACAAACTTTTTCATGCAGAATAGTAGCTTAAAAGATAGAATTGGTATAGAGTTAAACTCAACTTCAATTCCTTCACAAGACTATATATCAACAGTAGCAATTCTCCACTTTAACGACACTTCGGGAGACTATACTCAAGTAAGGGATTTAAGAGATAGAATTGAAAATCCAGAAATAATAACTCAATTTCTTCCAGAAGTTTGGTATGTTGCAATTTTTCCAGAAACAAATTCAACAATTTTTAACAGAAATGAAAGTATTTTAATAACTGCAAACATTTCTGAAGGAGATCCTTACAACTTGACAAAATATATTAATGCTACTCTAAACTTTGGAACTTCTAGCGAAAGTGATGATGTAACAATAATTCTTTATGACGATGGAAGTCATGGGGATGAAACAGCTAACGATAAACTTTTTACAAATACTTTTGATTTGCCAAACGATGCAACTGTAGGAACTTGGGAAATTAATTTCACTGCATACTCAGAAGATTTAAACTTCTTGAACTCAACTATTTTAACCTTTAATGTTACTGATGTTTTGAACGTAAGCGTTAGTGTTTTGAACAAAAAACCTATGGTTGGCTCTATAGTTGTTGCAAACGTTTATGTAAGGAATTACAGGCAAGATTCTTGGATTTCTGGGGCAATTATAAATTGTAGCTTTGATTCTTCTGAAGTTTTAAACAAAACTGATCATAATAATGGAACATACTCTGTAAACTTTACTGCTCCTCTCACAGAAGGAACTTATATGCTATTTTGCAACGCAACAAAAAATGGAAATTTTGGTAATAATTCAGACAGCTTTACCACAGAACCTGGAAAAACAAACCTAACAATTTTTTCCCAACCTTCAAACCCGATTGTTTATAATATCACTTTATTTGATAGTAAAAGTTTTGAAATTTTAGTTAACGCAACAAACTATGGAAATGGTACTGCATACTCTGCAAACATAAGCTTAGAGTTGTTAAGTGGTTGGAATGTAAATTCAACCCTTGAAGAATGTGGAGAAATAGAAAAAGGAAGCTATTGCTTAAAATCTTTTAACATAACTGTCCCAAACGCAACACCTCCTGGGAATTATTATATAAATGCAACTGTAACTTGGAAAAACCCTGATACTTCCATTTCTCAAAACAAAACTTCGATTAATGTTAGTGTTGAATCTAATCCTTTGGTTAATGTTAGTGAGGAATTGGTTTATGGGGAGGTTGGGGATGGAACTTGGGAAATAATTGGCAATTTTACTGTTTTGTCTGTAGGAAATGATGAGTTGAAGAATGTAAGCTTTGAATGTTATTCTGGCATAGTTTGTAGTGATTTTGATGTTAGCTTTATTCCTAGCAATATAAGTAACTTAACTGCTGGATTGAGTTATAGTGTTGATGTAAATGTTAGTGTTCCTTTTGGCTATAGTGCAGGAAATTATGATGGAGTTATAAAAATTACAACAGAAAATGATGGAAACGATAGTTTAAGCTTAAGTATTAATGTTTCTTCAAAAGCTAACGTAAGTATTGTTCCAAACATTACAGATTATTCAGCAAAAAACATAACCCAAAAAAATAACGAAACATTTTGGTTTGAGGTTAATGCAACAAATCTTGGAAAAGGAAGCGCAAAATCTTTAAACTTAAGTTTAATCTTGCCTCAAAACTGGAGTTCAAGCTCAATTTTTGAAGAATGTGGGAATTTGATAAAAGGTGAAAGTTGTTTAAAATTATTTAATGTAACAATACCAAATGCAACTAAACCAGGAAATTATTATATAAATGTTTCTGCTAACTGGACAAATCCAGATGGCTCAATTGGAAATAATGAAACTTCGATTAATGCTAGTGTTGAGTCTAATCCTTTGGTTAATGTTAGTGAAGAATTAATTTATGAGGAGGTTGGGGATGGAACTTGGGAAATAATTGGCAATTTTACTGTTTTGTCTGTAGGAAATGATGAGTTGAAGAATGTAAGCTTTGAATGTTATTCTGGCATAGTTTGTAGTGATTTTGATGTTAGCTTTATTCCTAGCAATATAAGTAACTTAACTGCTGGATTGAGTTATAGTGTTGATGTAAATGTTAGTGTTCCTTTGGGTTATGCTACAGGAACTTATAGTGGAATAATAAATGTTAGTGCAACTAACGACAAATACAAAAACCTAACAATAGAAGTTTTTGTACCAATAAACAGAACTTGGTCAATTTATCCAGAGTATTGTCAAAGGGCAGAAACACCTGAGTACGGGATTGCTTGCGAAGTGAATGTTTCAAATCTGGGAAATACTTACATCAACTTTACAGTCTCACCAGAAGAAGGAAATTATACAAAAGTTAATGAGACAAACTTTAGTGTTAGCAGGCAAAGCTGGCATGTTTTTTCAATAACTTATAACATTACTGGAATTCCTATGGGAATTTACAACTCAACATTTATTGTTGATGCTGTAGAGGAAGCAAACCCAGACAATAAGACTTTGGTTGTTACACTTCTTCCTTATGTCGAGCCAATAATTAACATAAGCATTTTACCAAACGCTACAGAACAATTTTCTAGAATAGAAATTTTTGTAAACGTTACTGACAAATCAAACACAGGTATAGTATGGACTAAATTAAACATCACTAAGCCAAACGGGAGTATTGATAACTTTGACATGGAGAAAATTTATGAAAGTGGAAATCTTTCAACCTGGTATTTAAGTTATGAGGCAGGAAACACAAGCCAAAAAGGAAGGTATAATTTAACAGTGCAAGCAAAAGATAATGTAGGAAATGTTGGAGAAAAAAACTCTTCTTTCATAATTTTTGCAAAACTAACAATTTCTGTCTCAACACTTTCTGACAAATACTATCAAGGAGATAGTGGCTCTATATATTATTCTGTAAAAGATGCTAACGATCAACCTCTTCCAAATGTTAACGTGACTTTTAGCATAGAAAATTCTAACAAAAACATAACTTTTCAAGCAACCTATACTTCAAACCAAGATGGAATGATTTATCCTTTGCCAAGCTTTTCTCTTCCATCCGACTCTCCTTTAGGAACTTATAACCTAATTTCAGATTCAGAGTATGTTGATGCTGAATCTCAAACAGTCTCAAGAGTTCAGAAGAATAGCAGTTTTCAAGTTCTTTCAAGAACTGTTACTGTTACTGGCTTGTTTGCAGATATTGAAACTGCAGTTGTTTGGTATCCTGAAAATATAATGAAGTTTGGAATTTTGGTTTACAATGGAGAGGGAAGACCAGTTGACCCAACTTCTATGAACTTGACAGTTTATGACCCTGCAGGAAACCTTTATTTCTCTGCCTCTCTTTCACAAATGACAAAGCAAGCTACTGGTTTATATCTTTATAGCTATGCGATGCCTGCCAACACTCCAAGCGGAATGTTTTTAGCTGTGGTTAATGCAACTCAAGGTGAATTCAATACACTTAAGCTTAAGGCTTTTAGAGTTGCAAGAGGCGGGCCATATGACTTATGGCTAGAGCTTTTTGAGTATGAAGTTAGGCAAGGTGATTATTTGGACTTTCTAATGACTGTAGAGAATAAAGGTGAAGTTTCGCAAGATGTTTATCTGGAATGGTGGGTATCTTCTGAAAACGATACATATTTCTCAGGTTCTGGCTGGGCTTATACTCCAGCACTTTCAAACCAAACAATAACCCAGCAAGCATATATTTTCACAACTCAGCCTTTAGGAACTTATGATTTGAACGTGAGAATGACTTATGACACAGTTCAACCTCCTCTTACTGCAAAAGCAACTTTTGTTGTTCTTCCAAAAGAACTTTTGCCACCTAACATAACCTATCCTAACATAACTTACCCTGTGTACGTTCCTTCTTATCCTACTGTAACTCCTGCTCCTGTTCCTATTCCAACACCTGCAGCAGTTTTGCCAGCTGATATTTCAATAATAAGCTATAACAGCAACATAAGCCTAGTAAGGGGGATGAAAAAAACAGAAAGTGTTATAGTTAAAAATACTGGAATAAGTGATTTAAAAAATATAAGCATATTCTTGTTTGGAATCCCAACATCATGGTTTACTATAGTTCCTGATTCAGTTAGTATTTTGCCTCCAGACAATACAACAGTCTTCTTAATAAACTTCGATGTTCCAAAGAATGCCTTGCCCGGAGAGTATAAAGTAACTTTAACTGCATTTTCTGGAGTAGTTAGCGATTCAAAACCTGTTGTTGTAACAGTTTATGAGTCTTTAGAGGAATTGCTTAAAAAGGAAATAGAAAAGTTAAAAGAAGATGCTAAGGTTTTAGAAAGAGAAATAAGCATAGCAGAAAAGGAAGGAAAGAATGTCACAGGAGTTCTTTCTTATCTTGATGAAATAAACAAACAAATAGCACAAGCAGAAGAAAATCTTGCAAACAATAAAACAGAGGATGCCATAGCAAATGTTGCAACTGCAAAAACCTTGATAGAAAAAGCTAGAGACCTTTTGTTTAAGTTACAACCTCCAACTGTCGAAAGAGTCTTTCTTATACCTTTCTGGTTAATCTGGCTCATACCAATAATAATAGCTTGTATAATAGTTGCTTTGCTGATAAGGAAGAAAGGAGTTCCAAGCATAAAAATAAAGCCAGTATTGCCCATGCCAGTTAAAAAAGTTGAGGAAGTTGAAGTTAAGCAAGACCTGATAAAAGAAAAAGAAAAACTGTTAAGAATGCTTGAAGTTTTAGAAAAAGAAAGGAAAGAAGGAATAATAAGCCTTGCTGCCTATACTGAAATGAAGAAAAGTATAGAAGAAAAACTTGAAAAAATAGAGAAAAAACTTAAGTAGATTCTTTTTCTACCCTTTCTAGCAATTTGTCAAAGGATTGAATAGGATTTTCCTTTTTTCTTCTTATTTCCATTTTTATGTCTGAAAATAAGTTCTTAATTTTTTCCCTTTCTTTTGTTTTTTTCTTAAATTTCTTTAGAAAAATTGCAAAAAAAATGCAAACAAAAGCAAAAATTGAAAGATAAGTTATATCAGAAGAAGTTATAGGCAAACTAAAGCTTGCAGAAGGTAAGCTTGGCAAAGCTTGAGTAACATTCTCGCTTAAAATAGTTAAGCCAATTATTCCTTCTTTTGTAATTTCTTCTGAAAAAACTTTAAAAGTTAGGCTTAAAGTAGCTTCACTTGCATTTTCCGGTATTTTAAATTCAACAGGAATTTCAAACTTTTGTCCAGGTTTTATTACTTCAATTTTTTCTTGAATCGAAAAATATTCTTCTGGCAAGCCTGTAAGGCTTAAACTTAAGTTTGAAAGGTCTGATTGACCGATATTTATAACAGAAAAAGTTATTGTTTTGCTCTCACCTTTTATTAATCTAATAGTATCAGGAATAACTAAAGAAATTTCTCTTTTTTTACCAACTTGAAAAGCTAAAGATTTGTTTGAAGCTAGATAAGGAACTTTTTCAGCACTTACCAAAATATTGTAGAATCCTTCTTCTTCAGGAGAAAAGAATTCAAAGTAAAAAATTCCAGAAGAGTCAGAATAAGTTGAAATGTTTATCTTAAAATTTCCGCTTGCTTTTATCAAAACATTTGGAATTAAATTTCCACTTTCATCCTTAACTATTCCTCTAACTTTAACTAATTCATTTAAACCATAAGATTCTTTGTCAAGGCTAAAGTCTAAAGTCAAGAATTTTTTTGTTCCTACAGCATAAGCTGAAAGGCTGTTTGTTTCTATAGCTACTATATTTCCTATAGTATCGATTGTTGCAACTTGTTCTTTCCATTCTGAATTGCAAAGTTTGTTTGAGGGATTAAAATCGCTGCACTTATAAACAATCAAATTTTTTTCATTAATTACTTTTCTTTCATCGTACTTCATCAGGATTTTTGCGTTTGAATAACTAAGCTTAGACTCAAAAACAAACAAGCCAGCAATTTTTATTCCATCTATATCTGTATCAAAGAAATAATACTTTATTGGGTCTTCAAAGCTGCTAACAGAAACATTGTTCAAATAAAGAGTTGCTTGAGGGAAAGTTATTTGCAAGTCATAGGTTCCAGGAACTATAAAGCCTGAGTAAGAGCCTGAACTGTCAGTCAAAATTTTTTTCTTTTCTTGTCCGTCCTTTAAAAACTTAATTTCAGTAGCTATTCCTTGATTGTTTAAATCAACAATTTTTCCAGAAGCTTGCATTACATAAGCTATTTTTTTAATTTGAGTTACCGAGTAGCTGTCATAATTTAAAGTAACTTTAAGTTCATATTCTCCTGGAGGTAGCTCAGGAGCTTGAAACTCAGCCTTAAAAACACTTCCTGAAGAGTATAAGTTTATTTTATCGTTTTCAATTTGCGTTGAAGATAGTTGGATGCTTAGGTAATTCTTGTCTATTAAAACAGGCTTTCCTTTTTCTAAAGCTGAAAGAGTGAGAGAAATAGTATCATCAGGCTTAAATTCTGACTTATCCAAAGAGACTGAAAGCTCTAAAGGTCGCTTAACTTCAAAAGTGCTTTCTAGCTTTAATTGCTTTTTTGCATATCCTTGAACTGAAACATTAGCTAAAACTTCAAGGTTATAACTGCCTTGTGTGCTAGGAACTTCTAGAATTAGAAAATAGAAAGAAGAAAAGTACTGATCTTTTAGTTTTAACGGATAAACAGAGAATTCTATTTCTGCATCAGAAGGACTTAGAATCATACTGTTCTTTTTAATAGAAATTCCAAGAGTTGCTATTTCATCATCAGTATAAACTGGACTTATAGACTCTATTTTTGCTTCAAGAACTGAAACATCAAAGTGAAAAGAATTTGAAAAAATTCCAGAAGAATTCTCACATGTTATATTTAGGCTATAGGTAGAAGGTTTTGGGTTGTTTTCAAAAATATAACTTGGAATTTTTGCTCTGTACAAATCTGTTTTCTCAAAGCTTATGTTTCTTTTTATAGGATTTTCTATTTCACCATAAACTTTAGAAGCATTACTACAATTCACTGCTATCAAGACTTCATCACACTTATTCTCAATACAAAAAACATTTTCTGGATTTAGCTTTACTTCAAAAGCATAAGTTTTGGTTAAGAGAATTAGAAAAGCAAAACCAAAGAGTAAAGTAAGTCTTTTCATTTCCTTAACCTCCAAAAAACTCCTTTGAGCTTTTGGAAAAATGTAATAGGATAACTAAAGCCTAGAATTCTTGCAGCAATTCTTTTGAATTCTAAGGAAGAAGGAGAGTAAGGATTGAGAAAGATTGATGGCATTTGCTTATGAATGCTCTTTCTTATTGTCTTATCTTCTGGAATAACACCGATAACAGGAATTTCACAAGCACTTTCTATTTCCTTATAATTAAGCTGCTCTTTTTCCTTTCTATACCTGTTAACGATAATTCCTATTGGTTTTGTTCCTATTTCATTACAAACCTCTATTGTTTTAATAGTATCCGCAACAGAAGGAATTTCTGGTAAAGTTACTAAAATAACTTCCTTGCAAGCTCTTATAACTTCAAGATTATGAGAATCTAATCCAGGAGGAGAATCAACCAAAACTAAGGAATTTTCAAAAAAGTTTGAACTTAAAACTTTGGAAAGATTTGAAATTTCAACAGACTCTAAAGAGATAGAAGCTGGGATTATTCTTAGACCAGAAGGATGGATGTAGATTGCATTTAGTATCTCAGCATTATTATTCAAAACATCATTAAGGCTTACAGGAAAATAGTACATGCCAAGCTGCAATCCTAAACCAGACATTTTTATGTCAGCATCTACAGCTATAACATCCTTTCCAAAACTCATTAGAGCAGCTGCTAAGTTTATAGTCACAACTGTCTTTCCTACCCCACCCTTTCCAGAAATTATACCTATTGCTTTTGAGTTTTTTTCCTGCTTAAGAGTATAAACATTAGATTTCCCGACAACAAAAAGGTCTAGCTTTCCTTGCTGCCTTAAATTTTCCAGATAGCCTGAAGCTTTATCTTTACTTATTCCTAAAGAACTAGCTACCTGACTTACAGACATTAAGTTTTTGCTTAGTAATGAAAGAATCTTGCTTTCTAAGTTGTCTTCCACAATTATATTTTGTTTTTTAGCATATTATTTCTTTCACATGTCAGTCATATGGAAGGAAAAAAGCTTCATATGGCTAAAGGTTTAATGCTAAGCTTATCTTGTCTGTTAAAAGATGAATATACTTCATTAAACCTTGTTCTTTTTCTAGATAAAATGAATTTGAATAGTAATAGCTTCCGTCTTCGCTTACGATATCAATAAGAACATCATGAGAAAACCAAACTTGAGGCTTAAATGGGATTACAACTTCTGTGTTCTTATTTGCCTCAAGCTCAATTTTCTTTTGTTCAAAGACCCAGCCAGGCATATAGTTTCTTGGAATTATAATTACAGTCGATGGCTTACTACTTTTGACTTCAAACCTCAAATAATCATCATAAACTCTGAAATTCTTAACTTGAAAAACATTTTCAGGACTTTTCTTATTCTCCAAAGTAAGGTTCAGCCATTTTTCCATAATTTCATTCGCATAATAAACCCTTATTCTTGAAGTTAAATTTTCTGTTTTTTCTGAATAGTAAAAAACTTCAAAATTTTTTGCCTCTCCAGGCATTATAGTTTCTTCTTTGCTCCAGCCAGTAAAAATAATCTCACTAGAATTTAGAATGTCTAGTCTTGCCCTTACTTTATAGGCTATACTTCCTGTGTTGAAAAATTCTAAGTTTAGATTCAAAACCCCATTCTTACTTTCAGAAAAAATAGCAGTAATATTTCCTTCAAGTTCCCTTTTGATCCCAACCTTTAGAACAGAAGCTGAAGTTAAAATAAGAATTAAAAGAAAAATTATTAAAGTAAAAACTATTATTTTCATTCTCTCACCTAAGCTGGAATAAAGCTAAAGTTTGGTTTTTTAACTATAACATCTATCTGGCCAGAATAATTTCCTAGAGGCGTATCTTTTGTTGTGTTAAGAAAAACTGTTATTGTTTCAGTTTGTCCTGGCAAAAGAACAAAATTGTCCTTACTAAAACCAACTAAAGGACTGATATTGCCATAAACCTTAAAATAAACCCTTACTTGAGAATTTTCAAAGTTTGAAACCATAACTTGCCTTCTTCCATAACTTCCTCCTGTTGGAATTATTCCAAAGTTAAGGTTCCAATAATCTGCAACTAAACCTATTTTTATTTTTTCCTCTTCTGGCAAGATTATTTCAACATTAGAAGGGTAGCTTGTTATTTCATAAGTAAAAAATAAGTTTGAATTTTTTTCATAAGTCATGTTTTTAACAAGGTTTTTTGGTTCAGAATACCCAGGAAATAATGCCATAAACACTGCCAAAATTATTGGGATAATTAAAATTTTATTCTTCATGCCAAAACCTGTAAGCGATTATTATAATAATAATTATCCCAACAAGTATTAAAATCCAAAAAGGAAATTCAAACGGCTTTGAAGGTTGTGGGGCAAAAGCCAAAGCAGGAAGAATTTTTATTGTTGAGTTCTTTTCCACGCTTCCTGATATAAAGTTAACTTTCGCATAGACCTTATACTCTCCTTCTTTTATTCCATCTAAAGGTAAGAAAGTAGTCAAAACCTTTTTTTCACTTGGTTCCACTTTTTCTTGAGAGGAAGATAAAGTTTTCACCAAGTTTCCTTCGGAATCAAAAACTTTTATTTCTTCTGCTCTAGCTGAAACTGTTACTGTTCCTGTATTTAAGAAATGGACTAGAAGTTGTAAGCTATTTCCTGTATAACTTCCTGTTGTTATGTCTAGAATCCTTCCGTCTCTTATCGCATTTCCTGGAATTTTGAAAAAAATAAAAACAGGAGTAATTGTTGCTATTTGAACCCCAACTTGTCCAAGAGAAGATTGTGGTAAGCTGGGGTTTGGAATTATTTCAACCAGATGATAGCCAGGCTCTGCATTTTTTGGAATGTTGAGTAAAAAGTTTACTTCTCTCCAACCTTTGATACTTCCTCCGTAAGTTGGTAATTCACCAGTAGGCTTAAGCTCTACTGGATTAGAAAAAGTTTGAACCCATGTTGAAGTTTGCTCTTCAGAATAATTAAAAATGTAATCCTTATACTTTACACTATTAAAAAAATCTATCAAAGGTTGAACAGCCTGAAGATAAACTATTATTGTTTCGTCTGAAGGAGAGACTATAAAGAAATTTACTGGTTTTGAAGAATCCCGCTGTATTTCTCCAAGGTCGATAAAAGAGGGCGAAACTCCAACCGAAAAATCTTTTGCATGAGCTTGCGATAAAACAATTAAAAATAAAAAAATTGAAACTAAAAACCCCAGCTTCATATTATTTATTTATTTTTTCAAAATTTTATCTTTGAATTTAAATTATTTTTTATCTTTAATATTTAACAATAATATTTAAATATAAAGTAAACAAAATTTATTATATGAAGCTTGAAAAAATAGGCTTTTTGCTTTTTGTAGTTGGGTTGTTAGGAGCAGCCTTTTTAATAACCCTAACAAAACCAGCTTTTTCAGCAACAACAAACCAGACAAATATCACTGTAGAAGTGAAAGGAGTTTGCCAGATAACAGTAGCACCAACAAACCATACATGGTTTAACGTCGACCCAGGATCAGAAGGTGGTCTTAAAACCTTAAACATAAGGAATAGTGGTTCTCAAAATCTAACAAACATATATGCGTATGTTGATACTATTGATGTTGAGCAAACAAACCCAATTCCTACAGGTGATCCGTCAAAGTACGCTTCTGGAGGAGTTCTTGTATTAAACACTACAGCAGGAAACTTTTACTATGTGGGAAGATTGGAATGGAATATAAGCAAACCAGCAGGTGCTGGTGGGTCAAACTGTGCAAACGCAGCAACATGGGGATGGTATAGAAACGCAACTGTAGGAAACTATCTTTGGTGCATGGTTAACGCTAGTGATGGGACTTGTAATTCAACTAGTGCTGCAATCTACATAGAAAGTGAAGCTGATACAGGTGACCCAAGCACAAGAGAACCAGCAGTCGGAGGAACTCCAACTGGTGCGTTTGAAAATTGGGCTGTTTACGCTTTTACAGGAGGCCCATTAAACGGACATTGCGTAGCACTTTACACAGACTGCACAAAGCTATATATATACGAATATGATAAAAGAGGCGATCCAAACTTTGGTTTATGTGGAGGAACAAGCTATATAAGAACAGAATACCTTACCCCAAGCTCAGAATTTTCAGTTGATTTAGATGTATGGGTTCCAAAAGGAATTCCAGCAGGCTGGCTAGCATCTAACTGGCTAACTATCGAAGGAAGTTGCACATAAGGTAATAGACAGAAAAATTCAGAAAACTTGACTTTTTTTAGTTTTTATTCTTTTTAGATTTATTGTTTAAAATCCAAATTTGATATTATGAAAAAGTTTTTTTACTTGCTTATAATTTCAATTTTTGTAATCTTAGTCTTTAATTTATTTTTCAAGTTCTTCCAAGCTGGAATAACAGGCTTTGTAGGAGCAAACTTTTCTTTAAATGTTAGTGAAGTCTTAAAAGGCGAACTTTTATTAAGCTATAAAGAGCAGCTAGAATGGGGAGAATTTCAACCAATAGTTGTTGATTTTTTGAATGTTGGTAGCGTGAACCTTGAAGAAAAAATTGAAGTAAGAATCTATTATAATTACGGAGGAAAGCTTCAGCTCTTAGCTTATTACTATGACATGCAAACCATTTTAAAGCCAGGAGAAAGTAGAACATACAAAGTAAACTTTCTCCCACCTACTATCGGGACCTATTATATAAAAGTTAGAGTTCCTTATGATGGAAAAGTTATAGAAACATGGAAAGCTTTTATAGTTATTTATATTCCTCCACCACCTCAAGTTGAAATAATAACTCTACCAGCTCCTCCTTCAGTTTCTGCTCCTACAGAAATTGTAGAAACTGGAGTACCAAGAATGGAAATAGAATGTCCAGAAAATGTAACAATAACTCAAGGCGAATCAAAACTTTTAAGCATTTTAGTCAAAAATACTGGTCAAGTTTCTTTAAAAAACATGAGGCTTTCTGTCTCAACTTCAAGCCTGTTCGGAATTGAAATAAACCCAAAAGAAGTTTTTAAAGTTTCACCGAATGAAACAGCGGTTTTTCTTGTTTTAGTTAGTGTTCCAAAACAAGCTTTTGTAGGAAATTATCCTTTTGATTTTGAAGTAATAACTGATAAAATAAAAGAAGGAAGAAGAATTAACATAGAAGTTGTTTCTGCTCTACCACCGATAGAAGAAGAAGTAAGGGAAGAAATTTTAAACTACGAATACCTTATTTCTGAAATCCAAGCTCAAATAGATGTTGCTGCTTCAAAAGGTTTGGACGTGAGTAAAGCTCAAGCAAGCTTGGACAAAGCAAAAATAAGCTTAGAAATAGCAAAAAGCTATTATAACCAAGGAAATTATTATGATGCCAAGAAAAAGCTTGATGAATTAAGAGATTATATTCAAGATGCTGTTTTCCAGCTTTCTCTTGTTCAAATTCCTGTTTATTATCCTGTATTTCCATTCCTTCCTTTAATCTTGCTTTTAATAATTATTATAGTAATGATTCTAGTCATAATTTTAATAAGGAAAAAGAAGAAAGAAGAAAAAGAACTTAAAAGGCCAAAGCTTTTGAGAGGAATAGAAACTTAAGCTAAAAAAACAAAAAATA
>JBBITC010000006.1:0-14317 GCA_037440965.1 Candidatus Aenigmatarchaeota archaeon
CAGGAAATATAGAAGAGATAATCGAAAAAAAGAAGTTGCTTCATGAAAAGTTTATAGGAGAAACAAAAGAAATAGAAAGCAAGCTAAAAGATTTAAAAGAGGCTATAGAGAAACTTTCTTCTGTTGAAGGAAAATGTCCTGTTTGTGATTCTATTCTTACAGAAGAGAAGAAGAGAGTTCTTATAAAAGAAAGAGAAAGGCAAGTAGAAGAATTTAATAAAAAGCTTGAAGAAACTATAAAGAATAAAGTTGAGAATGAAAAAGAACTTGAAGAGATGGAAGAAATAAGAAAAAAAGTTGAAGGACTGGAGAACGAAGTTAAGGGTTTGGAGGAAAAACAAAAAGAATATGAAAATTCTAAGATGTTTCTTGAGGAATTGAAAAAGGAAAATGAAAAAAAAGAGGAAGATTTTAGTAAATTAAAGATAGAAATAGAAAAGATAGATGAGTCGAGCAAAGGAATAAGTGAAAAGTTACAGGAAGCTGAGATTCTTGCTTACAAGTTTAGAGATTATGAAGAAAGAAGAGGAAGATTGAATGAACTTGTGAAAGAAGCTAAACACATAGAAGTAAAAATTTCTGAGGTTGAGGAAAAAATTTCCGGAAGAAATCTAGAAGAAAAGGAGAAAGAATTGAGAGAAATTTCTGTAAAAGAAAAAGAAACAGAGGAAAAAATTTCTGGTCTTGAAAAATTGCAAAAAGAGAAAGAAGAAAGAATGAAAGAATATGAAAGCAAGCTTAGCTCAACAAAAAAAGAAATGGAAGAAGTTAAGAAATTGGAAAAAATTATAACAGATTTGAAAATTTTTGAGGTAGCGCTTAAACAAACTCAGGAGCAAATGAGAGTGGAGTTTGTTGAAGCTGTAAATTATGAGATGAACAGGCTTTGGTCAACTCTTTATCCTTACAAAGATTTTGTTGAAATTAGGCTTAATATAGAAGAAGGGGATTATGTGCTTCAGCTTAAAGATAGGAGTGGAATTTTTATCAGTGCTGATGGAATTGCTTCTGGTGGAGAAAGAAGTGTAGCATGCTTAGCTTTGAGGATAGCTTTTGCTAGAGTTTTAGCTCCACAACTAAGATGGTTAGTTTTAGACGAACCTACTCATAACTTAGATGCAAAGGCTGTGGAAGATTTAGCTGTAACTTTAAAAACAAGGGTAGGTGAGCTTGTCGACCAGGTTTTTCTTATTTCTCATGAAGAAAGGTTAGAAGATGCAGTAACTGGTTTTCTTTATAGGTTAGGAAGAGATAAGGAAAAAGATGAACCAACAAGGATTATAATGGTTAGCTGAAAGCTTTTAAATCTTCAATTTTTTGTTTTTCTTCTTCTTTATACTTTGTTATAGCTTCCTCTAGCTTTATCCCAATCTTTGGGGATTCTTTGCTCTTTCTTTTCCTTACTTTAACTATTACAGGATAGTTTATAACTGCTCCAGTTATTATCGCTTCTCCTACTTTCAAACCAGGAAGCATTTCCATTATATCTGAGCTTATTGCTTCACAAGATTCTGAAATATGCTTGATGTCATAAGGATTAACTATTCTTAGAAGTATTGAAGTATTGCATTGAGATAAAGCAGTAACGCTAAGCTGGATTGGCCTTTGAGAAATTAAAACCAAAGAAGCGTTAAACTTTC
Organism: Candidatus Aenigmatarchaeota archaeon; assembly: GCA_037440965.1. GTDB lineage: Archaea > Aenigmatarchaeota > Aenigmatarchaeia > CG10238-14 > SCSR01 > JAVZHQ01. The sequence goes on from JBBITC010000006.1 coordinate 1,641, forward strand.
TTCCCTCTCTTGCTATTGTTTCTATTATACTTTTTGAGATTGCTTGGAATTTTTCTTCTCTTTCTGGAGAGAATTGATGACTTTCTTCGATAAAAAGAATGAAAGGAGGAATTTTATTTGCTCTTCTTGCTTCAAAAAGTTTTCTTGCGATAAAAGTTACAATTATTTGTTTATCTCTAAGATGGACAAAATTTGATAAATCTATGATGCTAAGCTGACCAATTTTTGACAGTTCTTCTATGTTTGGTTTGGTAGCATTGCTAAAAATTCCTGTAGAGTTTAGATCATTAAGCCAAGAAACTAAAGGAGCTTTTATATTTGGCTTGATATCACTAATTTCTACAGCAGCTATTAGTTCATTCATATCATAAGCAATTTTTTCTTCTTTTAATTTTTCTATTATTCTTGTTAGTTCTCTTTTTTCAACAGGAGAAATAAATGGTTGTAATTCACAAATTTGATTTGCAGAAAGGCTATGAGCAGCAATTTTTAGGTTATTCTCGTCAAAAATTTTTGTTTTTTTAGAGTAGTTATCCTCACCAAACCCCAAGTATTCTCCATGTGGGTCTATAACTATTACTGCTGGTTTCTCCAATTCTTCTTTTCTATCTAGAATTTCTTCCAAAAGAACCGAAACAAGATAAGATTTTCCTGCTCCTGTTTGGGCTAGGATTGAGCAATGTTTTTGAAAAAGTCTTGTTAAGTTAAGTTTTGCTTGTAAGTTGTGAAATTCTATCTCGCCTATATTCAATCCATTTTCGTCCAGTCCCAAAAATTCTGATAATATTTTAGCATCTGCAAGAAAAACTTTTAAACCAGGAGAAGGTGGAAAAGTAACTCTTTTTTGTATGCCATCAGAAAAAATTCCTAGAGGAACAGCATCACCTACTAGGTATTCCCATCTTTCTACTGGAAAGAACTCTGGTAAAAGTTTTCCAGATCTTTCATACTCTCTCACAGACTCTGCCCTTGTGAAGTAGCGATTAGTTTTAAAAATTTCAGAAACTCTTGCTATCAGCAAACCTTCCTCTGTTTCTAGCTGGACAAATTGACCTTTTCTTACAGTTATTCCTTTTTCTTGATTTAAAACAAAAGAAAATTGAGTGCTACTCGCTTCTGGAGTTGAAATTACAGTCCCTATTTCTTGCATAGTTTAGTTTTATGCTTGTTAAAATAAAAATATATTTAACTCCTTATAGTGAATTATGATAAGATTTATAAGAGATTATCCAGCTTTGTTTATTCCAAAAGAAAAAATTTTAGTTATAGCTGATTTGCATTTGGGTTTGGAGCATGAGTTTTTTAAGGCAGGAATAGTTATTCCTCCGCAATCAGAAAAATTCAAAAAATTGATAGATTCTTTAATTAAACAAACAAAAGCAAGAACTTTAATAATCCTCGGTGACATCAAACATAAAGTTCCTGGTATAAGTTTCAGGGAAATGAAAGAAATTCCAAAATTGTTCCTCCATTTAGTTAAAGAAATTAAAGTTGTTTGTGTGAAGGGGAATCATGATGATAATATTTCTTCTTTGCTGCCAAAAGAAGTTAAAATATTTTCTTCAAGAGGTTTTAGAATCGATAAATATGGTTTTTTTCATGGCCATGCTTGGCCGTCTAGAAAATTAATGCAGTGTGATTATCTTTTTATGGGTCATGTTCATCCTTGTTTAGAGTTTAGAGATAGCTTTGGTTATAGGAGTATAGAGCAAGTTTGGTTAAAAGGGGAACTTGATAAAAATCTTGTTAAAAAGAAGTATAAGATCAAAAAAACTGGAAAATTAGAAACAATAATTTTACCAGCGTTCAATAAACTTCTTGGTGGGGCTGCAGTTAATAAAGTAGCAAACAAAGGACTTATAGGTCCTTTACTTGCAAATAATTTTCTTATTGTAAGAAAATCAAAAGCTTATTTGCTAGACGGAACTTATATTGGAAATGTTGGAAAGATTATTTAGAAAAGGCACTTTTTGTTTCAATAGTTCTTGAAAGCAAGTCTTTTGCTTTTTCTATGATTTCGTCTGCTCTTGCAACTGTTGATTTTAAAATAGTATTTTTTACTTCTTCTTCTGGTACTCCTGCCTTAAGTTTTTCATAGCTCCATAAAATCAAAGTTGAGATTATGTCTTCTTCTAATATCTTTTTGCTAGTCACTATTATCTTTTTTATAGCCTTCCTTAATTCCCATACAAGAACTAAAACTACTATAACATAAACTGTTGAGATTATGCTTAAAATAACTAAAAATTCTAGATAAGGAAGTTCAATAGCCATTCCAATCCTATAATGAATTTATCTTATAAAAAAATAACTTTAGCTTTAAAGAAAGTTTTATCTTGGATTTTCACTAATCCTATTATATGGAAAGATTTCCATTAGCTACTTACACAATTTTTATAATTAATTTAGCAGTTTTTCTCCTTACTTTTAATAAACCTTATTTAATAAACGATTTTGGTTTAGCACTTCAGACACTTTATTATAAACCTTATACTTTAATAACTCATATGTTTCTTCACTCTGATTTGCTTCATCTTTTACCCAATATGCTTATGCTTCTTGCTTTAGGCACAGTTTTAGAGAATAAAATAGGAAGTTTTAATTTTACATTTTTCTATTTTTTTTCTGGAATTTTTTCTTTACCATTTTTGTTTCTTATACAATTTTTAACAGAACAATTTTTAATTGCCATAGGTTCTTCAGCCTGCATTTTTGGTTTAATTTTTTTAGCAGGAGCGTTAGTTGGGTGGGAAGAAATACCAGTTATTTTAGTCCCGCTTTTAAACATAATAGCATTACCTTTTATTTTTTTCACATTAAAAAATTTTAAAGTTCCAGTTTTTGTTGGAGTTTTATTTTACATTCTTCTTAACCTTATTCTTTTGTGGTATTATTTTCCAGCTAGTATAAGTGAGTTTGCTCACTTTGGTGGGATTTTAGGTGGAATTGTAGGTTTTGCATTTTTACCAAGGAAAAAAATATAAAATAAAAAAATAAATAAAAAATATGGAAAAAAGATTTTTACTTCTTATATTTGCTGTTGTAGCAATTTCAATTGTTGCAAGCTTTTTTGCTGGTGCAAGTATTGGAGTAGCACCCTTGCGCATTTTGGGAGTAGAATATTGGTGTCCCAGATGGAAGTGCACAACTTATAGATTTTCTTCTTCATCTTCAGTTTTTAGCATAAATTCCTCTAAAATTTTGTATGATTATACTTTTACCTTGCTTGGTGTTTGGTCTTCACCAAATGCTTCAAACGCAAGAGTACAATTAAGTAAAGGTGGATCAGTTATAGAAACATTTTTTGTTAGAACAAACATAACTTATCAGACTACAGGAGGAAATGTTGGCATAGCATATCAAGCTTATCCTATGAGTTGGGGGGATTATAATATTTATGTAAGGGATGGTGAAACAAACTCATGGGCATTAATAGAAGTTAAAGATAGAAAAAACATTACTCTAGCAACAGAAATTATGCAAGTAGGTTCGATTGTAACTATTCCTGTAACTAACACAACTCTAATGTACATAAAACTCTTAGATGTATGGACTTCGGCAGTAAGTGGTAGTGTGACCGCAAGGCTAATTGTTGGCGATAGAATCTTTTATGTTACAATTCTTGATGGAGCAAATAGCTGGGCATTATTAAAAATATCAGCATATTATCAATACACTTACTATTTCTGTTCTTATGAAAATCCTGGCGGTTGTAGCATTTGGGGAAGTTGCAGATATTGCCCTATTTAAGCTTTTCAATTTCTTCTATTAATTCAATCTCACTTTCACTTAACTCATTCTTAAATTCAGCAAGAATTTCTTTCAAATCAGCTTCAGGAACTTTGACATAAAGAATTTCACCTTCCTTTATTTGCCTTCCAATTGTTGGTTCCTCCATGCTTATTGCAACCTTATCTCCAGCTTTAGCTTCTGGTATAGTTTGCATTTCTCTCTGGATTTCTTTTATTTCCCCTATTTCTTTTCCTTCTTTATTTATTAAAACAACTTTTGGTTTTATTCTTCCTGCTAAAACTTCAATTCCAAAAATTGCTGGCTTACTTACTCTAAAAACATAGCCAGGAAGAATTTTTATCTTAGCAGGCCAAACAAGTTTTTCCATCCTTTCTTTTACTTTCATCTCTTTCTTCTTTTCAAGCCATTCCTTATAATCTTCTATTAATCGATAGATTATGTTATTTTGAAAAATTTCTATTTTCAAGTCTTTTGCAATACCTTTGGCTTCCTCTAAAATTTTAACATTGAAAGCAAGAATTATTTTTCTAAATTCATCTGAAACATTTTGAGCTTCGATTATATCTTGCTTAGTTACATGTCCGACTTCAGCTTTTCTTATTGGAATATTTTCTTCGGTCAAAATCTTTACTATAGCTTCTAAACTTCCAAGAGTATCAGCTTTTACTATAATTCCATCTATTTGCTTAAGAAATTCAACTTCTTCAACTTCTTTTTGAACTTCAGCTTTTGCTTTTTCTATTTCCTCTTCAGAACTAACAAATATTATAGGAGAACCTGCAATAACTTCTTCTAGGTTAGGGGCTGCAATTTTTATTCCTGCAGCTGCATTTACTTCTTCTACGCTTTCAAACTGTTTTTCAACTCTCAATTCTTGCAAAGGCTTTGGTCTTAACAATGCTCTGATTTTACTAGCTATAGGTTTTCTTCCCCCGATAACCAAAAAATCCCCTCTTCTAACCTTTCCATCATACACTATTACATCAATTGTTGTGCCAAAACCAACTGTCTCTTTTACTTCTAAGACAACACCCTTTGCTACATCTGAAATTTCAAGTCTATCTTTAAGAAAATGCTGGGCTAAGCCAGCTAAAACAACCAATAGTTCTGGGATTCCTTCACCAGTTATTCCTGAACAAGGGACAACAGCTACTTGCTTTCTAAAATCTTCTATTCTATCAAACCTTTCTGAGTTAAATCCTCTTTCAGAAAGTTGTGCTACAATTGTATAAATTCTCTTTTCTAATTCATCTTTAACTGTTTCATTTTGTTTACTAAAACTTTCGGTAAAGCATGCATTTTTAATTGGATTCCATCCTTGAATTTTATCAATTTTTGTTGCTGCAACTACAAAAGGAGTTTTGAATTCTTTCAAAACTTTAAGACTTTCATCAGTTTGCTCTTGAAATCCTTCTGTGACATCAACAACAAGGACAGCTAAATCTGAAACTGCACCACCTCTTCTTCTTAAAGTTATGAAAGCAGCATGGCCAGGAGTATCGATAAAAAGCAAACCAGGAACAATAATTTTTATTTTTAATTTTTGGAGCAAATCGCCGCAAATTTTCTGAATAGTTTCTATTGGCACATAACTTGCCCCTACATACTGAGTAATCATTCCTGGCTCAAGTCTAGTTACAGTAGTACCTCTTATGCAATCTAACAAAGTTGTTTTCCCATGGTCTATGTTTTTGGTTGATGTCATGCTTATGACATCAATGTCCAACAGTAACTATTATTGGTGACCTTATTCTCATCTAAAACACCTTTAACACCTCTTTTAACAAAACAATTTAAACAATTTTAAATTATAAATTAATTAGTGATACTATGCCTATAACTTTAGCTGATATTGCTCCAGTAGCCTTGTGTATATCCACTCAGGATTTATTTGATGCCAAGCGTTTTCAGTTAAATTTCTGTGATAATTTGCTTTTAAGAACAAAAGATGAGGTACTCGAACCAACTCTTATAAAAATAAAAAGAGAGATAAACACAAAAGCTTTAGAGAAGAAATTTTTGGAAGGATATAAAATAGTAATAATAAGCAATATAGATAAAATAATAGGTCTTGTTATTTCTCGCTATTCTAAAATTGATTTAAAGCTTGCACAAAGTGTTGTTATTGAGGGAAAGGATTTAATAGAAAGAGTGAACTTAGCTAACAGCTTTGAAGATATTGCGAAACTTGAATCAGTTTTTAAGGCAAAAATTACTTTGCCGGTGTATGAGATGTTTTTATCTTACCTAAAACAAACAGGTGTTTGAATGTTGCCAGAAGATGTTGAAAAAGAAGTAGAAAGATTAAAAGCTAGAAAAAAGGAATTGTCTACAAAGCTTGGCTTGATAAGAAATTCTAATGAAAAGGAAATAATAAAGAATGAAATAAAAAGGATTGAAGAGCAAATAAACATTCTAGAAAAACTTAAAACTACTTAAAATAGCTTTTTTTCTCTAATGAGATGATGTAAAATTAGACCGAATGATACTGAAAAAAGGGAAATATTTGCAATTGCCATGGAAATTCCAGCTAAAATCCAACCAAGTCTTGAATGATGGAAGTTAAATGTCCTATTTCCAACACTTAGAATTACTCCTGAACTTCCTTTTTTGCTCACTTTTTCAGCAATTTTAACCAAGTTTTTCTTTGCATTTTCCAAGTTTTGGAGAGTTAGACAAATTTTTATTTTTGACCTGTAAAATATTTCTGCAACTAAAAACGATGACAGGCTTAGTGTAGTGAATTCAAGCCACATATCTTCACTTTTTATTTGGTTATATATATAAATTTATGCTTTCTTTAAAATAACTTTTTGCTTTTTTTCTCTAGGTTTCAAAACAAATCCTATAAAGCCAAAGAGTAAAGCTATGAAAAATATTTCAATTCTAGATAAAAGATAGAAGGAAATAGCAAGAATTAGTGGAGTAGCTTTTACGCTCTGGTCAAGAATAGGGAATAGTTTTGTTATAGCTTGGACTTCTTCTTCTCCTGTTATGTTCCACATTTTTATCTGGGATATAGCTTCCTGCTTAGCGGTATCTACAACAAAAACTGAAGATTCATGAACTCTTTCACAATTTTCTCTTACATCTTGAGGAAATTGCTGATATGATTCTATAATTCCTCCTTTTATACCTTCACACGTTTTGTTAATTAAATCGACTTCCATATTCTTTAATTGGTTGCTGAAATTTCCTACATCTGGAACTATTTTTTGAACAAATTTTATGTTTGCATCAAGAGCAATTGGCTTATAAATTTCAAATTTAAAGTATGAGTTTAGGAATAAACCTATCGCTATCAAGAAAATAACGATATTAAGATGTTTGAAAACTAATGAATTTGTGAAGGAAAACCCTTTTTTCTCCCTATCTGTAGATTTAAAAAGAATTAGACTAGAGATTAGAATACCAAGAAATGATGTTAGAAATAAAATAGAAAATTTTGTGTAAAGTAAAACTAAAAGTAAGAAAACTATTTGAAAGATAAAAAAATAAAATTTAATATTTTTAAGAAAGAGGAAAGTCAAGAAAAAACCTAGAGCTAGTAAAAAGAAAAATGGAAGGAGTGGAAGCAAAGCTTCATAGAAAACAAATGTGATGAAATCTATAACACCTGCTAAGACATCTTCCCTCGCAAGACTGTCAAAGAAAATTAAAAAACTGTTGAATTCGACGCTTGTGGCTTTTGTTGTGCTCAAACCAGAAAAAATTAGGTAGATCAAAGCTAGAAGAAAGAATATATTTGGAATTAATGAAAAGATTATGGTTTTATCCATTTACTTTCTCCTTTTTGTTGCCTTTTCCCACTTTTCTTTCAACTTTTCTTTAACTTCTTTTCTTTTTGGTTTGTAAACATATTTTTTCTTTTCAACTATGTAACCAGTTTTTGTTGGCCAAAAAAGATAGATTAAAATTATTGCTCCAGCTACTCCAACTATAACTATAACAATCAAAGTCCAATCTAAACCTTTTCCTTCAGGCCTTGCAATTTTTTTCAATTCTTCTTCAAGTTGATTAAGTAAAGTTTGTATTGTTGGGAATAGTTCTTGTGCAGCTGTATAATTCCCTTGAGCAACAAGATTTTCAGCTTCTTCTATTTTTTCCTCTAATTGTGAAAGAATTTGCTCTGCTGAAGAAACATTATATCCTTTTTCTTTGCTTGCATTTATCTGAAGCGAATAATTGAGCATTTTAACTTTGTAGATCAGAAGAGTGTCGTTTATTTCCCTTATTTGACTTTCGTTTATAGCTACTAATGGAAGAATTCTTAAAATAAAATCAGAAATTATTGTTTTGTTTGGACTATAAGCTCTAAACCTTCCTGTATAATCTTTTGCTTCTTCCATCCCAACAGAAAAATTAACAAGAAATGCAACTTGCTGATTTGGGGCAAGAGTTGCACCGCTTGAATTTATCCTGTACCAGCTTGAGTTTATGTTTAAAATGCTAAATGTTATTTCTTGACTAGCATTCCCAGTATTTTTAACTATTACTATAGTTGAATTTGTCGAGTTTTGTTTTAAAACAATCAAACTTTCTGCTTGCAAGAAAGTTAGGTTGTAGAAGTAAGATACTTCACCTCCTCCTGGTGGTGTTTCACCACCGCCTGTAGCATTGTAAATATAAATTGGTATCGAAATATTTCTAAACCAGTTTTTAGTTGTTCCGTTAACGTAAAGGTAGCAATTGCCGTCCTCTATTCCTTTTATTCTAACGGTTCTGTTAATAGAATTTTCAAAACTCCAAGCTTGTACTAATGTATTGCTCCAACTACCATAGCTTAGTATCGAGCATTTGGTTGAAGGAGAAACTGTAATTGTTGGGTTTGAATCACTTATGCTAAAATTTTGAGAACCATAGTTATTCACAAAAATAGTTATTGTGCTATTATCACCTTCAACTAATGCTAACTCTGTTTTATCGGAACTTAACCACAAACCAGAAGAATTAACTAATAAAGCATTTGAAGAATTTGAAATTCCATATTTTTTTACTCCATTGTTTAACCCATTTGAATCAGAAGCTTTTAAGTATAAGCTATAATTTCCTCCTGGTATGTTTGGAATTGTTAGGTTTAGTTGATAAAATCCAGGAGAAATTTCTATTGGTGAGGAATTCAAAACTGTTAAATCATAATTGTATTCTTTATCTGGCAAAATTAATGACAGCCAAGCAGTAAAGTTTTTAGTATCTAGATTTGAAAGATTTGTTCCATTTATGTATTTCACAGATGCATTTATGCTAACATTTTCATTCAAGTTAACTATATTTGGTTCTAACTCCGTTATGTTTACCAAAAGCTGGTCTGTTAAATTGATTATTAAAGTTAGGTTAAAGGATTTGTAAGGATAGCCAAAATCTGAATTTATAAAAATGTTTGTTTTATATAAACCTTGAGAGTTTTCAGTTTTTGTTGTGTTTATATAGAACTCTACATAAGTAAAGTTTTGACTTTCTGGTAAGATTGTACCATCAGTAAGGTTGAATTCAAATTCTATATATTTATCTGAAAGCTCAGGGTTTGAGTTGTTTAAAAAGGTTGTGTTTTGAACTGTTATATTTATTGGATAGTTTGCAAGATTTTTGATCCAAAAAATAGAAGAGAGAGTAGCATTTAAGCCTAAATTGTGAGCTAAAGTGATATTTTCAATTTCGTCTAAACAATTTGAATCATAAGTTCCGTTAAGAAAGCCTGTAGTATTGATTAGAAGGCTAGGCTTAAGAAGTTCTAAGGTTCCGTTAAATTCAATAAAATCTTGAATTGAAAAATTACTTACTTTAAAATACCAATAAGATGAAGGTGCTGGAAATGAAGGGAAAATATAATTGAAAGATATGCTTTTATTTACTATTTCTGATCTAACCATTTGGTTATTGTTATCATACAAGCTTATGTTCAAATATCCTTCAAAATCAGTTAAATTAATTCTTAAACCAACAACATTTGTTATGTTAGAAGTATTGAAATAGTAAATTTCTGTTGTAGAATTTGTAACATTTCCAGAAAATGTTCCAATTCCTGATGAATTAACGTTAATAGGAATATCTAAAGTTACAGGCAATGTTAAATTTGCTTCTTCAGGGTTTGTAGCATTAACTATGTTAAAACTTCCTTCATATCTTCCGGCTGGAATTGATGAATTAAAAATCAATGTTATGTTTATTTCTTCATTTTGATTAACAGTAATGTTGTTTTCATAGACATAATCACTTCCATTAAAACCTAAGACTAAAAAGTTGGCAAAAATTCCAAACGAGTTTTTAATTTCACTACTTTCGTTCATTATCGTTAAGTTTATTTCTTGAGTGAAATTATTTCCTATGGTAATATTAGCAGTATAAGGTCCAAGGCCAGTTGTGTCGGTCCAATTGACAAACAATTCATCAGGAGTTATGTTGAATTGAGGTGATGGCGTGCTCCAAAGTGATTTAATCAAATCAAGCTTTAAAAATAGTAAAAAAATTAAAGTAAATAAAAAAATTGACAAAATTTTTAGTTTATTCATTCGCCTCACTTAATAATTTATTTTTTATAAAATTAAGGCTTAAAGGTTATGTTTAATTGCTTTGTTTGAATTAAAATTTCAGAAAAGCTTTGGTTCCAGTTTGTTTGAATTAAAGTTATTTCTCCAGATTTTAACGGATCTTTTGGTGTATTGATTATACTTGCACTTTGATTATCAACAAAAACCCTTATTCCAGAAATCTCTAGCTTGCCAGTATTTGCTATTGCAATTAGCAAATTGTTTTGAGAATCTCTGCTTACATCTACAATTTCAATATTATAGAGGATGTTTTTAATTGCTAAAATAACATCTTGAGGACTCGAGATTGAAGGGAAAAATTGACCAATAAAAGGAATTTCTCTTAGATTTGGAATTGAGCCAAAAATAAGGAATGAAGCAATAAAAACTAGGATAATTAAAATAATTCCAACAATCATATTTTTCAAAATTTTTATTCCTACATAGATTACAATTATTAAAATTAAAACTCCAATTATTGCTGGAAGCATAATTTTTATTTGTTTTTTTATAATAAAAAGAGTTTTTCTTAACGCTCCGGGCGGGATTTGAACCCGCGACCTTCAGCTTTCTTCTTGGATAGGAGGTTCAGCTCTATCTGCTGCTCTATCCAAACTGAGCTACCGGAGCTTCTAATTAAATTTTTTTATCCTTACTTAAAACTTATGTAATAAAGCTACAAATAATTAAATATGGTTTCTGAAAAAGATTTACAAAAAATAGCAAGGACAATAATTAATGTTAACTTGGGAGTAAGAGAAAAAGATGTAACTTTAATCTATGCTGGGACTAATTCTCTAAATTTTGCAGAAGCCTTGGCTCTTGAAGCTTCTAAAATCGGAGCTCAACCAGCAATTTTTTATGGCAGTGATAGGCTGGCGCTTAAAACTTATCAAACAATCAAATTAAAATTTTTAAAAAATTTTCCTAAACTTGCTGATGTTTTGTCAAAAATTGCAAATGTTGAAATAAACATAGATGATACAAATCCTTTTCTTGCAAAGAAACTTCCTCAAAAAAAGATTGAGATAAGAAGAAAGGTTACAAAGCCAATAAGAGATAGAAAAGAACAAAGGGAAATGAAAAAGGATTTGAAAACTGCTTTAGTAGGTTTTCCTAATCCTGAGACTGCAAAAGCTTTAAAAATTCCTTTCAGAACTCTTGAAAAAATTTTTTGGGATTGCATGAAAGTTAATTACTACAAACTTTATGAGTATAATAAACTTTTGATAAGAAAGATAGGAAATGCGAAAAAAATTAGAATAATAGGGGAGCAAACAGACTTAGAGTTTTCTATTAAAGGAAGAAAATTTATAAATTCTTGTGGAATAATTGAGAAAGAAAATTTTGGTTATATAAACTTGCCAGAAGGTGAAGTTTTTTGTGCTCCAGTAGAAAATTCAGCTAATGGTGAAATCTACTTTGATTTACCTTGCATGTGGCACTATGGAAAACAAGTTGAAGATGTTTGGTTTAGGTTTGAGAATGGAAGAGTTGTGGAGTATGATATAAAGAAAGGGAAAAAGAGTTTTGAAGATGTTATGGAAAATGCTTCTGGTGATAAGGATAGAATTGCAGAGTTTGCGATAGGGACAAACCCAAAAGCAAAAATTACAGGAGGCTTAACAATAATTGATGAAAAGGTTAAAGGAACAATTCATATGGCAATTGGAAGAAATAGACACTTTGGTGGAAAAAACGATTCAACAATCCATTGGGATTTTTTTAAAGATATGAAAAATAGTAAGCTTTATGCTGGTAAAAAATTGATTATGGAAAATGGTTTGATAGTTTGATTCGATGAGAGAAATTCCTGTAAGTTTTAAGAATAAAGGAGAAAGGATATATGGTATTTTACATCTTCCAGATTCAAAAACCAATAAAATTGTAATTATAGCTCACGGCCTAACAGCAAACAAAGATGGTCCCTCTGGAGCTTTCATAGAATTGGCAAAGAAATTAGCAAAAAATGTTTTTGCAGTACTAAGGTTTAACTTTAGGTATACAACTGATCAATTTGAGCAATTTGAAAAAATGACAATTTCTGGAGAGGTTAGCGATTTAAAGTTAATAATAAAAGAGATGAAAAGGAAATTCAAAAAAATTGGTTTAGTTGGGGAGAGTATGGGCGGAGCAGTTTCGATATTATCCTATAATAAAAAAATAAATTGCTTGGTTTTGTGGTATCCTCTGACTATATCTTTTAGAGGAACTAGTGTTGATAAGTGGCTGTCTTCAAAAGAAGCGAGAGAGGAATTAAAACTTAAAGGTTATGTGACCGGCTATAAGATAAGTACGGGTCAGTATTACAGACTTGGAAGGGCTTTTATTGAAGAGCGAAAGAGAATTAATCTAGCATCAAGGATTAAGAAGATTACTTGCCCGACACTTTTCATT
>JBBITC010000007.1:0-13490 GCA_037440965.1 Candidatus Aenigmatarchaeota archaeon
CTCTGATTCATGATGAGTCGGAGGTGAATTGAGAAAGCTAGTGGGGCTTTGCCCTGTCTGGGTTCAAATCCCAGCCTCGGCGTCCTTGCAAAGGCTTGAAAGGATTTCTAAAAGTGAAAAATTATGAGAAAAATACAAATAGAAAAAACTAAAGAAGAATTTGTACTCTGGAAAAACGATAAGTTTGTATTATCAACCCCTAAAAATCCACATCTACCCAAGAGTGAAGGATGTCATCTTATTATTCGACCAACAAAAAATTTAGAAAAAGCTTGGGATAACTCAAAACTTTGTGGAGAGGCATTTGAATTAGCTTCAAAAATTGCTAAAATTTTAATCGATGAAAAAATTGTGGATTGGGTTAATCTACAGTACAATGACAATTGGGGTTTATTGAAGGGAAAACTTTCATTTCATGTTCACATCTATGGCAGAAAAAAGTCTGGAAAAACTTGGATGCAACCAGTTGAACTTCCAAAACTTCCAGGAACATTTATTAATGAACCTATGTCAAAAAATGACATCGAAAAATTAACTGCTAAACTCAAAGAAATCTTGTAAGACGTATAGTAGAGTTCAAGTGAGGTTATAACTAACATCTTGGCGTGACTTTAATTGAAATTTAAGCCAATAATAAAAAACTTAAAAAACTTTTTTTATTTAAAATAAGTATGGAAAAATTTGAAGTAGTGATAAAGCCTGAAGAAATCTTAAGAACCCTTTCTATTTTAAGTCTTTCCTTTAAAGATCCAGCTATCTTTTCAAGAAGCAAATACGCTATTAAAGCTTGTAAAAGCGTGGCAAAAATTTATGGAAGAAATAAACTAATAAAATTACAATATACAGGAGCTCTTTTCCTTCCAGTCCTTATTCTTAACAGGGAAGAATCCTTTTATTTCAATTGCCTTAGAGATTCTGATTGTTGCCTAAGACGAGAAGTTTCTGTTTTACCAGAAGAATTCGAAAGAATTTCATCATTCTTAGATCTAGATAAGAAGCAAACTTTTAAGCAATACTTTAAAATTAATAATGACATTCTTGTAATAAAACACAATCAAAAAGAAGATTGTATTTTCTTAAACAGAAATTTAAACTCATGTAAAATTTATCCTGTTAGACCTGGAGTCTGCAGAAAATATCCAATGCTCTATACTGATAAAAAATCTGTTGAAATAGAGCTTTGTCCCGGATGTTTTGGTGGAAAAAAAATTAAAGTTGAAGATTGGATTAAAGAGAACAAAATAGATGATTTTTCAGCGAAAGTTAGAAAATATGAAGACTCTTTTATTTCTTATTCATCTAACCTTGAAAAACATGGTTTATTTGAACCAGATTTAAAGCAAGTTGTTCTCAAACTTTATAATATAATCTAATTTCCAACAAATTTTAAATACTTAAAAAAACATACATTAATGTGGGTCTTGCTAAAAGCAATTTTAGCACTTGAAGACGGAACAATACTACAAGGAAAAGGCTTCGGCTATCCTTCTGAAGTTTCTGGAGAAGTTGTTTTTAACACTGGTATGATAGGTTATCCAGAAGCTCTAACAGACCCTTCTTATTTTGGCCAAATTCTTGTTCAAACTTATGTCCTTATTGGTTGTTATGGTGTGCCTTCTTTTTCTTTAAAAGAAAATGGAATTCCTTTGCATTTTGAATCTGATGGAATAAAAGTTAAGGGTTATGCGATTTCTGAACTTCAAAGAAACCCAAGCCATTGGAGTTGCGAGAAAAGTTTGGATGAATGGCTATATGAGCAAAAAATTCCTGGAATAGAAGGAATAGATACTCGCGAACTAACAAAAAAGTTGAGAATGAAAGGAGTAATGCTAGGAATTTTAAAAGTTGGTGATTTTGATTTAGAGGAGATAAAAGAAAAAATAAAAGGAATAGAAGACCCAAACAAAAAGAATTTGGTAAAAGAAGTAAGCATTTCTAAACCAATAGAATACAATTCTGGAAAAAGAAAAATTGTTTTGATTGACTGTGGAGTTAAATTTGGAATTCTTAGAAGCTTGCTATCAAGAAATTTAAGCTTGATAAGAGTTCCTTATGATTTTTCTGCTGAAAAAATCCTTGAGTTTGAACCAGAAGGGATAATAATTTCTAACGGTCCTGGAGACCCAAAAATGTGTGAAGAAACAATAAAAAATTTACAAGAACTTCTGGAAACTAATTTGCCAATGATGGGAATTTGTCTTGGAAATCAAATCCTTGCTTTAGCTTCAGGAGCAAATACTTACAAGCTTAAGTTTGGTCACAGAGGCCAAAATCACCCTGTTATTGACTTGAAAACGAAAAAATGCTATATAACAAGCCAAAACCATGGTTATGCAATAGAAACAAATTCTCTAAAAGATACTGATTTTGAACCCTGGTTTATTAATGCTAACGATAAAACAATAGAAGGAATAAAACATAAGAAAAAAAGAATTTTTGGAGTTCAATTTCATCCAGAAGCTTCTCCTGGCCCTCTTGACACAGAATTTCTTTTTGACTTATTTTTAAAAGAGGTGGAAAAATGCCCAAGTTAGAGGAAATAAAAAAAGTTTTGATTCTTGGCTCAGGAGCTATAAAAATAGGTGAAGCAGGAGAATTTGACTATTCAGGAGCTCAAGCAATAAAAGCTTTGAAAGAAGAAGGAATAAAAGTAGTACTTGTAAACCCAAACATAGCAACAATTCAAACCGATGAAAAATTTGTTGATAAGGTTTATTTCCTTCCTATTACACCTGAGTTTGTTGAAAAAGTAATAGAAGAAGAAAGGCCTGATGGAATTTTATTAACTTTTGGAGGTCAAACTGCTTTGAATTGTGGAGTGGAGCTTTTTGAAAGAAAAGTTTATGAAAAATATGAAGTAAAAGTTTTAGGAACAAGCATAGAAGCTATAGAGAATGCGAGCAACAGAGAGAAATTTAAAGAAATTTTAACTAAAAATAATATCCCTGTTCCAAAAAGTGGAAAAGCAAATAGTTTAGAAGAAGCAGTAAAGGTTGCAAAAGAAATTGGCTATCCTGTTATGATTAGAGTAGCTTATACTCTTGGTGGTCAGGGAACAGGGGTAGCTTATAATGATGAACAACTTGTCGAAATTGTTTCTCGTGGTTTAGCTCACAGTAGAATAAAACAAGTTTTGATAGAAGAATATCTTGGAAAATGGAAGGAAGTCGAGTACGAAGTTATGAGAGATCGTGAAGATAATTGCGCAATAGTTTGCAACATGGAAAATTTTGACCCGATGGGAATTCATACCGGCGATAGCATAGTTGTTGCTCCTTCTCAAACTTTAACTAACAGAGAATACCATTTGCTCAGGGACATTAGTTTCAAAGTTGTTAGAGCTTTAAAAATCGTTGGTGAATGCAACATTCAATTTGCTTTAAGTCCAAACTCTGAAGAATTTAGAGTAATAGAAGTTAATTCAAGACTTTCAAGAAGTTCTGCTCTAGCTTCAAAAGCTACTGGCTATCCTATAGCTTATATAGCTTCAAAACTTGCCTTAGGCTATACCTTACCTGAGCTCATAAACAAAGTTACTGGAATAACTACTGCTTGTTTTGAGCCTGCTTTGGATTACATAGTGGTTAAAATTCCTCGCTGGGATTTTCAAAAATTCAGAAAAGTGAGTAGAAGGATAGGAACTCAAATGAAGTCTGTAGGAGAAGTGATGGCAATAGGAAGAAAATTTGAAGAAGCTTTACAAAAAGCTGTTAGAATGCTTGATTTAGGAAAAGAACTAACAGATACAGAAGATTTGAACAATAACTTAGAAAAAATAAAAGAAGAATTGGAAAACCCTACTGATCAAAGACTTTTTTATATTGTTAAGGCAATTCAAAAAGGAATTGAAATAGAAGAGATAAAAAAGCTAACAGGAATAGATAAATGGTTTCTTTATAAAATAAAGGGAATAGTTGAAGCTGAAAGAAATTTCAAAAACTTGGACAAAGAAAATTTGGAAGAAATGAAAAAACTTGGATTTTCTGATAAAAAAATAGGCAAAATTCTTGGAATAAGCGAAGAAGAAATAAGAAAAATAAGAAAATCTTTTGGAATTTTTCCTGTGGTCAAACAGATAGATACCCTAGCTGCTGAATGGCCAGCTCAAACCAACTATCTTTACTTAACTTATAATGGTAAAAGTGATGATATAGAATTTCTAAACAAAACAAAAGCTGTTGTTCTTGGTTCAGGCTGCTATAGAATTGGCTCAAGTGTTGAGTTTGATTGGTGTTGTGTCAACATGGCTTGGGCCTTGAAAAATAAAATAGAAGAAGTGATAATGATAAACTACAATCCTGAAACTGTTTCAACAGATTTTGATGTTTTAGATAAACTATACTTTGAAGAGTTGACTTTAGAAAGAGTTTTAGATATAGTTGAAAAGGAAAATCCTTTAGGTTTAGTAGTTTGTGTAGGAGGACAGATACCAAATAATCTTGCTATAAAGCTTGCAAAGGAAAATGTGAAAATTCTTGGGACAAGTGCAGAAAGCATAGATAGAGCAGAAGATAGAGCAAAGTTTAGTTTACTACTTAATGAATTGAGAATTCCTCAGCCAGATTGGTGCATGGCAGAAAGTATAGAAAAAGTGAAGGAATTTGCAAAAGAAGTTGGCTATCCTCTTCTCATAAGGCCATCATATGTTCTTTCAGGCTCTGCAATGAAAGTTGCTAGGAATGAAAGAGAAATAGAAGAATACTTGCAGATAGCATCAAAAGTTTCAAAAGAATATCCAGTTGTTG
This sequence comes from Candidatus Aenigmatarchaeota archaeon, assembly GCA_037440965.1. Taxonomy (GTDB): domain Archaea; phylum Aenigmatarchaeota; class Aenigmatarchaeia; order CG10238-14; family SCSR01; genus JAVZHQ01. The sequence goes on from JBBITC010000007.1 coordinate 4,746, forward strand.
TTTCCAAATTTATAGAAGGGGCAAAAGAGGTCGAGCTTGACGGAGTTTGTGATGGAGAAAACGTTTTTATAGGAGCAATAATAGAACATGTTGAGCAAGCAGGAGTTCATTCAGGCGATGCTACCATGAGCATTCCTCCAATAAGCTTGAAAGAAGATATAAAAAGAAAAATTAGAACTTATGGAAAGAACATAGCAAGAAAGCTTAAAATAGTTGGTCCTTTCAACATCCAATTTCTCGTTAAAGGTGGCGAAGCTTATGTTATCGAATGCAACTTAAGAGCTAGCAGAAGCATGCCTTTTGTCTCCAAAACTTTAGGAGCCAATTTAATGGAATTAAGTGCAAAGGCAATTCTTGGTGAAGAGATTCCTGATGGAGAAAAAATTCCTAAAAAATATGGGGTTAAATCACCTCAATTTTCATTCATGAGACTTGAAAAAGCAGACCCTATTCTAGGTGTAGAAATGGTCTCAACTGGTGAGGTAGCATGTTTTGGAAAAAGTTTTGAAGAAGCTTTCATCAAATCACTTATAGCAAGTGGAATTAATATACCAAAAGCTGGTGATAAAGTTTTGCTAGTTTCCGCAAACAATTTTGGAATAGAAATAGGAAGAATGCTTGAAAATAGAGGTTTCCAGGTTTTTGTCCCTAAAGCAACTTACAAAAACTTTAAGAACTCACTACTAAATGTGAAAGAAATAAAAGAAAATATAATAAACTACTTAGCCAATAAAGAAATAAAGATGGTGATAGATGTTCCTGCAGAAGAAAATGAGTTAGAATATTTTTTAAGAAGAAAGGCTGTTGAGTTTGGAATTCCTATAATCACAAACTTTAATTTGTTAGAAAGATTTTTAAGGGTAATATCATGAGCTTTAAAGGAAGAGATGTAATCTCGATAAGAGACTTTAGCAAGCAAGAGATAGAAAAAATCCTTGATGAAGCAGAGAAAATGGAAGCTGCTTTAGCTAAAAATATTGCGCTAAACTCTTTGAAGGGAAAAATTTTAGCAAACCTATTTTTTGAGCCAAGTACAAGAACAAGACTTTCTTTTGCTAGTGCTATGCAAAGACTTGGCGGGGATGTTATAGGGTTTGAAGATATAACTAGCACTTCTGTAGCAAAAGGGGAAAGTTTAATAGATACTATCAAAACAGTAGAAAAATACTGTGATTTAATAGTTATTCGTCACCCAAAAGAAGGTTCTGCAAGACTTGCTGCCGAAATATCAGAAAAACCTGTAATTAACGCAGGAGACGGGGCAAACCAGCATCCCACACAAACTATTCTAGACTTATACACGATAAAAAAATTGAAAGGAAGAATAAAGGATTTGAATGTAGCTTTAGTTGGCGATTTAAAATACGGGAGAGTGATGAAAAGTCTTGTTTATGGTTTAGCTATGTTCGAAGCTAATCTAACCTTAATTTCACCTATTGGTTTAGAGCTTTCCGAACAAACAACAAAGGAGATTATTGAAAAATTTGATACAGAAATAATTCAAACAGACAATATTGCCTCTGGGATTAAAAATGCTGATGTAATATATGTTTGTAGGATCCAAAAAGAAAGGTTTGAAGATGCTTATGAAGCAGAAAAAGTACAAAAAAGTTTTAAAATAACATCACAAATGTTAGAAAAAACTAAGGAGGAAGTTATAATTCTTCATGCTTTACCTAAGACAGTGGAAATAGAGCCAAGCATAGATAAAACAAAAAAAGCAAAATATTTTGATCAAGTTTATTACGGAATCCCTGTGAGAATGGCAATCATTAATTTGGTGTGTCCATGAGCGAAAAAGAATTATTGGTGAGAAAAATAGAAAACGGAACAGTAATAGACCATATTCCATCCGGCTTTGGACTTAAAGTTGCTTCTCTTTTGAACTTGGAAAAAACTAATTTTACTTCTGTAATTTTGATGAATGTAGAAAGTAAAAAATTAGGAAAAAAGGATGTGGTGAAAATAGAGAATAGAGAACTAACAGAAAAGGAAGTGAGTAAAATAGCTCTAATAGCTCCTTCTGCGACCTTAAACATAATAAGAAATTGGAAGGTTGTTGAAAAAAAGAAAATTTCTTTACCAGAAATTCTTGAAGAAGTTATAAAATGTCCGAATAAAAGTTGCATAACAAATTATGAAGAAATAAACTCTAAGTTTGCAGTTGAAGAAAAAGAACCTTTAAAGCTTCGCTGTTATTTCTGCGAAAGAGTTTTTTCAAGAGAAGAAGTAACTTCTTAAAAATTAATTAAGGCTTGATGATAAAATAACTTTATGAAATTTAAGGCAATAATCTTCGATTTGGATAACACATTAATTGATTTCATGAAAATGAAAAGAGAAGCTTGCAAGGCAGCAGTTAAAGCTATGATAAAAAAAGGTTTAAAACTTCCCTTCAAGCAGGCTTACAAAATACTTATAAAAACTTATTTTAAAGTTGGAATAGAATCAGATAAGGCATTTGAAAAATTCCTAGAAGAGCAAGGTTTTAAAGATGAGAAAATACTTGCTGCTGGTATTCAAGCCTATCTAGAAGAAAAGAGAAAATTCCTTAAGCCTTATCCAAAAGTTAAGCAAACTTTAGGCAAATTAAAAAAGCAAGGATTAAAACTTGCTATCGTTACTGATGCACCAAAACTTAAAGCCTATCAAAGAATTATTTCTTTGGGAATTGACAACTATTTTAACTTTGTTATAGGAAAGGAAGATACAGGTAAGGTTAAGGCAAGCCTAGAACCTTTAAAACTTGCTTTAAAAAAACTTGTTTTAAAACCAGAAGAAGTTATTTTAGTTGGTGATTCGATTGAAAGGGATATCAAACCTGCAAAAAAACTTGGAATTAAAACTGTTTTAGCAAAATATGGACAAGAAAGAAAAGAAAAAGGCAAAGCTGATTTTAAAATAGGAAAAATAGAGGAATTGATCGAGTTAATTAAATAACTTTTAATAGTTTTTCTTTTAAATTTTAATCATGAAAGCTAAGCATGCTGGTTATATTTTAGCAGCATCCTTTGCCTTTGGCACTTTAAGCTATTATATCTGTAAAAATCCGGAACTTTTAAAAGATACTGCTTTATCTTTTCTTGTTTTTGGTGCTTGCGAGGCTACTTATAAGCTTTTTGAGTATGCTAGAAACAAATTCAGATAATTCCTTTTCTTCTTAGTTCTTTTTCAACTTCTTCCTGAGACTTCCCACAAACATTGCAGCCAGATTTTATTATCCAAATATCAGAGCTCTTATGTTTTGAGAATTTTGGTAAACTTCTGCAACTTCCTCTTTTAACACTTACAGCTCCTGGAATGTACCAAGCTTGAATTTTACCTGTATCGCAAAATGGGCATGTTAATTCAACATACTCCCCTCTCATTCTCTCCATTTAATATTTTCATTTTTAAAATTTTTTAAATCGAACTTCCAATCTCATTGTATACATTGGTCCAGATTCTCTTCCATCTTTTTTAAACCCTAAACTTTCAAAAAATTCAACCCGCTGAGTTATCACATATATTTTTTTAACTTTTTCTTCTAATGCTTTTTCTATTATGCGTTTTACTAAAGCTTTGCCGATACCTTTTCTTTGGTATAAAGGATGAACACCTATGCTGCTTATCATGTATTTGTTTTTATACTTTGGAAATGCCACGGCACCTATACACTCATCTTTATAAAGTGCCATCAAAAGATGTTCATAATCTGTGGTAAAATAAGGCCTACTACTACCACCACTAACAATCATATCTAGCTCAATTATTTTTTCTCTATCTTTTTCTGATAAAGGATGTTTAATTGTAATATTTTCCATGGTTATAAAATCTGAATCAATCTTTTTATTTTTATTTAAAGTCTTATTTCTTACTTAATTTTATGGTTATTGATTTAGAAAGATATGAAAAACAGCCTTTTCTGCCAATCTGGCATATTAGAGTTAATACTTTAAAAATCTCGGTCGAAGAAACAATAAAATTTTTTGAAGAAAAAGGCTACGAATACGAAAGAATCCCTTGGATAGAAGAAGGTTTTTGGGTAAAAACTGAAGAGAATTTGGCAAAATCTTTAGAACATATATTGGGTTATTTTTTCATTCAAAATGCTTCTAGTATGATTCCACCTTTAGTTCTTGAACCAAAAAAAGAAGATTTGATTCTTGACTTATGTGCTTCGCCAGGAGCAAAAACAACTCAAATTGCTGTGATGATGGAAAATAAGGGGGTGATAATAGCTAACGATATAACTTACAAAAGATTGAAAGCATTAAGAGGAAATTTACAAAGATGTGGAATTTTAAACACAGTAATAACAAAACACTTTGGAGAAAGATTTTGGAAGTTAGGTTTAAGCTTTGATAAAATTCTCTTAGATGTTCCCTGCTCAGGAACAGGCCAATTAAAAGAAAGAATATTTAAACAAACAAGCTTAACAAGCATTAAATCTTTGAGTGATTTACAGAAAAGATTAATTTATTCTGCTTTCAAATGCTTGAAAGAAAATGGAATTTTAGTTTATTCTACCTGCTCGATAGAACCTATGGAAAATGAGGAAATTATTGATTTTGCTGTAAAAAATCTTGGGCTTAAAATTGAAGAAATAAAATTAAGCCTACCTTCAATTCCTGGTTTAATTGAATTTGACGGAAAAAAATATGACGAATCATTAACCAAAGCTTTAAGAATTATACCATCACAAAAAACAGAAGGGTTTTTTATATGCAAACTAAGGAAATGATTTTCCTTCCTAGAGATAAAGTTAAAGAAATAGAAAGAATTATCGAGAAGAATTACGGGGCAAAATTTAGCCTAAAAGAATTCGCAGTAGCAAAAGGTAAAGAAGAGAAAATTTGGATAGCAACCAAGGAAATTTTCAACTTAGAACTTTCAAAACTTAATGTTAATTCCTTTGGGTTAAACTTTGGAAAATTGAAAAGAAATGAAAAGATTCATTTAACAATAGAAGGTTCGCAAATTGTTGGAAAGCTTGCAACTAAAAATCTTGTTATTCTTGACGAAGAAAATGCAATAAAATTTATGCAAGGAATGGATGTTAAAACAAAAGAAAAAATTAACTGTGAATATCATAACTTTACGATAGTCAAATGTAAAGAAAAAATTCTTGGAAGTAGTTTGTTTACAGAGCAAGGTCTGAAAAATCTAATACCAAAAAGTAGGAGGATTCCGTTCACTCTATAAGAGCTTTTATCAGATCCTCTCTAGCTATAATTCCAACAAGCTTATCGTTTTCTACCACAGGCAATCTATTAACATCATTTTTTTCCATTAAAGAAGCAGCTTCTATTATGCTTGCCTCAGGATTTATACAAACAACTTTCGTGCTCATCGCATTTTTTATTTTTGCCTTTGAAATCTTTCCTATTTCTTTTTTAAAAACTATATAATCCTTACTACTTCTTATAAAATCAAACAGTAAAAGACTCAAAGAAGGAATTTGGGAAATTTCTGTTTTTTGGAGTTTCATGCTAACAAACCTTATTATATCTGAAATACTTAAAATACCAACTATCTTTCCATCTTTTACTACTGGTGCCCCAGAAATATTTTTCTCAGAAAAGATTTTTGCAGCATCAAAAATAGAATCCTCTGGGCTTAAACAAATAACATTGCAATTCATGAAATCCCTTACTTTCTTCATAATATAATTATTTTATTTGAAAAATTAGTTCTTTACTGTTACAGCTGTAACAAATTCAAAAAATTAAGTTATCTTACTTCCTTCTTCTATATCCTTTTCTGGTTTAATTAAAACAACGTTTCCTTTATTATCTTCAGCAGCTAAAATCATGCACTGACTTTCTACTCCTAAGAACTTCTTTCTCTCTAAGTTTAGAATAAAAACATACCTATTTCCAACAAGCTCCTCAGGCTTATAATATCCAACAAGTCCAGCAACTGCCTGTCTTTTTTCAGAACCAAAATCAACTATAAGCTTTAAAAGATTCTTTGAGTTTGGTATTTGCTCTGCTTCTAAAACTTTTCCAACTCTTAAGTCAAGCTCTTTAAATTGAGCAAATGTTATTTCTGCCATGCTATTTATTTTCTCCTCTTCATTTTAAATCTTTTACTCAAACTTCTTGAACAAAGGCTCAACCTTTCCAATTTTATGCCCAGGTTTTATATCAAGTTTATCCAAACTATCAAAATCCTGTTTATGAACAGAACCTTCAAGGTTAAGCTGAGACCAAATCTTTTCAGAAGTGAAAGGAATGAAAGACTCAAATAGTATTGCTAAGGCCTTAACTAGATGAGCACTAACAAATAAAGTAGTTCTACAATCTTCTGGGTTTTCTTTAAAACTTTCCCATGGTTTTTTGCTTTGGAAATAAACATTTCCTGATTTACTTAAAGCAAGAATTTTTTTCAAAGCGTCCTTAAACTTAAGGTTCAAAATTAATTGCTTAACAGAATTTTTAGTAGTAGTTATCTTTTTAATTAAATTTTTTTCCTTTCTTCCTAACTTTTCAGGCTCAGGAACTGTTGAATTGAAGTTGTTTCTAATAAAAACTAAAACTCTAAAAACGAGATTTCCAAAATTTCCTATAAGTTCAGCGTTCACTTTCTTTTCAAATTCTTTCCAAACAAAGTTCGAATCCTTTGTTTCAGGCATTATAAGGCTTAAGTAAAACCTAAGATAATCAGGCTCCAAGTTAATTCTTTTATCGCCAACTTTAACCACAACTTCTCCATTCTCAACATCAAGAAAAACCCCCCAATTTCTACTCTTTGAAATCTTATCTCCTTCGTAATTTAAAAATTCTAAACCTCCAACTTGATAAGGCAAGTTAAATTCTCCTGTCCCGATAAGTATAGCTGGCCAGATTATGGTATGAAAAACAATATTATCTTTCCCTATAAAGTGAACTATTTTTGAATCCTTTTCTTGCCAATACTTCCTCCATTCTTCAGGCTTTCCTATTCTTTCTGCCCATTCGACAGTAGAAGAAATATAACCTATAGGAGCATCGAACCAGCAATAGAATACTTTATCCTTAAATCCTTCCAAAGGAATTTGTATTCCCCACCTCAAATCTCTAGAAATACATCTTGGTTTTAAACCTTCTTTTATCCAGGATAAAGCCAAATTCCTAACATTAGGTTTCCAATGTTTATTCCCTTTTATCCATTCTTCTAGCTTTTTCTCAAGCTTTGGAAGGTCTAAAAATAAATGTTCAACTTCTTTTATTTCTGGCTTACTTTTACAAATTATGCAGTAAGGTTCCAAAAGCTCTGAAGGATCTAGTAATCTAGTGCAAGATTCGCACTGATCACCTCTTGCTGGTCTATAACCACAGTAAGGGCAAGTTCCTTCTATCCATCTATCAGGTAAAAATCTTTTATCAACTGGACAATAAGGAAGCAAAAGCTTTTTTCTTATAATAAAACCATTTTTAAGTAATCTTAGAAAAATTTCTGTTGTAACTTTATGGTTTATTTCTTTGGAAGTTCTAGAAAAATTATCATAGCTTATACCAAACCAATCGTATATAAGCTTATGAACTTTGTAAAGTCTGTCGCAAAAATCTCTTGGTTGTAAGCCAGCTTTAAAAGCAGCAACTTCTGTTGGTGAACCATGCTCATCAGTACCACCAACAAAAACAACGTCATTCCCAAAAAGTCTTAAAAATCTAGAGAAAATATCTGCTGGTAAATGCGAGCCAACTATATTTCCTACATGTGGAACGTTATTCACATAAGGCAAAGCTGCAGTAACAAGCCATCTTTCCTTTTCGAAAGTAATCACCTATAGATTAATTATTTTGAGTTTAAAAATTAAATGCTTTTAGAAAAGGATAAAAAGCTTACTATTCTTTTAAATTTTATGAGTTTAGAAACTCTTGAGAAATTTAAAGTAGTTTTATCTAGTAGTCCATATAGAAATTTTTCCGAAGAACATAGAAAAAGATGTGTAAGATGTTTTACTGATTTAGTTTCACTTTCTCTTCTAGAAAATTACGGAAGCCTCCATGGTTATGTAATTATGAAACACATGAAACAAAAGTTTGGTTCAAACCCAGGAACAAGTGTAGTTTATCCCACCCTTTGGGATCTTGAAAAAAAAGGTTATATCAAGTCGGAGAAAATTGAAGCTGAAAATCTTAGACTTAGAAGAGTCTATACCATAACTCAAATAGGAAAGTTGTATCTCCAAACTGGTATAAGCGAACTAAAAGATCTTCTTAAAAAAATAGAGAAAGAAGCAGCGATTAAAAAATGGTATAAAAGATTTTTAAAGTATAAGTTTGATTAAACTTTTATTTCTGCTAAAGAATCTATTATAAAATCAGGTTTTACTTTTTTTGCCTCTTTATCTATTCCTGTTCTAACCAAAACTGTATAATAGCCAAGAATTTTACCAGCCATTATATCTGAGTCGCATTCATCACCAATCAAAATAGTTTCTTTTCTTGATGAACAAACAAAAAGTTGAATTGTTTCGAGCATTTCATTAGAAGGTTTGCCGATTAGCTTTGCCTTTTTCTCAGTTATATATTCAATAGTATTAACCAAAACTCCTGTTGCAGGTCGAAGTTTTTCTCCTTCAAAATAAACTTTTCCTTTTGCTGTAGCCAAAATCTTAGCTCCATTTTTTACTATTTCATATGCTTTCATAAGCTTTTCGTAATTGAAATTAAAATCTTGGCCAACAACCAAAAAATCTGCATTTTCTTTTATCTCAACTCCTGCTTCTAAAAGCTCTTCTTTTACTCCCTCACCTATAGGAAAAGCACTTGCATT
>JBBITC010000008.1:0-12868 GCA_037440965.1 Candidatus Aenigmatarchaeota archaeon
AAAATTAAATAAAAATTAGAGATAAATGAGTTTGTTTGCTGATTCGCTAGCCTATACCTTCAATTTTTGGAAGGATAATATTTCTAAAATTTTTCTTTATCAGCTTTTCTTTCTTTTGTTTTATGGTTTATCAACTTTTGTAATTATTATAGGTTTAGTATTTTTATTTTTTGTCCCATTTCCTTTAAGTTTAATCCCTCTTGCAATCATTGCTGGAATTGGAACTATTTTATTACTAGTTTTTAATTGTATCCAATTTGCAGGCTATTCTCTTATGATAAAAAGAGTAAGGGAAAAAAAGAAAATAGAAATTATAAAAATTTTTAAAGAGTGCTTAGGAAAAGCACATAAAATACTTGCTGTAAATATTTTACAATCTTTACCTATGATAATATTAGGAATTACTATAGCATTGCTTGCGTTCAGTTTTCTATATTACTATTTTGTATATTCACCTATTCCAGTTCCGTCAACAGGCTTAGTAACTCTACCTTTCTTTAGATTAACAAGTATGATGTCGTTGCAAGAAGTTCCGCCATCGCCTAATTATCCATTACCTAATTATATTTCTTTTAACCCAAATTTAATTTCTTTTTTACTTTATTCCATTTTGTTTATAATAGTTTTAGGAATAATTGCTTGGTATTTAAGCACAAGGCTTTGGCTTTCTTTACCAGTATTTATGCTAGAAGAAAAAGGTTGTATAGAAAGTTTAAAAGGAAGTTGGAAACTAACAGAAAGAAAGTTTTGGTCTATTACTGTTACAATTTTCATTTTATCTCTAATTCTTGGAATAATTGACTCTGTAATTGGTCTTCCTTTTAATGTTCTTCAAATTTTTCTACCTGGCATCTCAGTCATACCTCAAATAATTAGTTATCTTATATTTACTCCTCTTTCACTAATTCTACCAACAGCATATTACTACAGCATAAAGCTTGAAAAAAAACAAAAAGAAGAAGTTTAATTTGTGGGGTTGGTGGGATTTGAACCCACGTGAGCAGGTTTCTTCAATCATCTTTTTTCATAGCTCCAATTAAACTGGAGCCTGCCAGCCTAAACCAGACTAGCTGACAACCCCATTTTAAAATTTTATTAATTTTTTGTTCTTATAAACATATTTAAGTTTGTCGATAAAATCTACAATTAGGTGAACTATGCAAAATTTAGCAATCCCAAATCATCTTGGAATAATAATTGATGGAAACAGAAGGTGGGCCCAAAAAAGAGGAATGCCTACTTGGTATGGTCATAGACATGGAGCAAGAAATCTTGAAAATTTTTTGAACTGGTGTTTAGAACTTAACATCCCTCAAGTTTCTGTTTTCACACTTTCAACAGAAAATCTAAACAGACCAAAAAAAGAGCTTGAAGAACTTTTCAACCTTTATTACAAATATTTGAAAAAGTGGGAAAGAAAAAAAGATGGTTTTTTGGATAAGTATGAAATAAAATTAAGGTTTATTGGCGATTTAAACAGATTACCACCAAAGCTAGTAAGGCTTATGGGAAGGTTGATGCAAAAGACTGCAAAATATCAGAAAAGATTTCTCAATCTTTTAGTTGCTTATGGTAGCCATTTTGAAATAAAAGAGGTTGTTAAGAAACTGGTTCAAAAGTGTGTAGAAAAAGGAATGGTAGAAATTACAGAAAAAGATATAGAGCAAAATTTACTCGTTCCTGTGCCTTTAGATTTGGTTATAAGAACAGGAGGATACAGCAGACTGTCAAACTTTATGGTTTGGCAGGCTAGCTATGCAGAAATAATTACCCTAAAAAAACTTTGGCCCGATTTTACAAAAAAAGATTTGATAAGATGCATTAAAATTTACGGCAGAATAAAGAGAAATTTTGGGAGATAAAGTGGATGTTATTATAGTTGGTGCAGGCCCTTCTGGTTGTATAGTTGGAAAAACTGTTGCAGAAAAAGGTTACGATGTTTTAATTCTTGAAGAACATAAGGAAATTGGCAAGCCAGTTCAATGTACTGGTTTGGTAAGTAAAAAAATTGGCAAAATTCCGAAAAAAGTAATTGTCAACAAAATAAAAAGAGCAAGATTTTTCTCAAGCTCAAGTTTTTTTGAGATAAAATCAAAAGAAAAGGTTTTGCTATTAGATAGAGAGAAATATGATAAATTTCTTGCGAAAAAAGCTAAAGAGGCTGGTGCAGAAATAAAAGTTAACACAAGATTTTTTGATTTTAAAAATGGAAAAGTTATGACAAATAGAAAAAATCATGAAGCAAAAATTTTGGTTGGAGCAGACGGGCCAAATTCTACAGTTGCAAAAGTTTTTGGAATTAAACTTCCAGAAAATTTGCTAAAGGCAGTGCAAGTTAAAGTTAAATCAAGTTTTGAGAAAGATGCTGTAGAACTTTGGTTTGGTTCAAAAATTGCTCCTGGCTTGTTTGCATGGGTTGTTCCTGAAAATGAGGAAATAGCAAGAGTGGGTTTAATGACTTATTTAAACCCAAATGAATTTCTTGATAAATTTCTTGAAAAGAGATTTGATAATTATAAAACTTTTGAAAGATGTGGGGATTTTATAAGATACGGGTTAATTAAAAAATCTGTTTCAAAAAATGTTTTATTGGTCGGTGACGCTGCCTCTCAAATAAAACCATTTTCTGCTGGCGGTTTAGTCTATGGAAAAATTTGCTCAGAAATTGCAGGAGAAGCTTGTGTAAAAGCTTTGGAAGAGAACAATTTTTCTGAAGAGTTTTTCATTCAAAATTATGAAAAAAAATGGAAGAAAAAGCTAAGCTTTCCGATAAAGCAAGGTTTAATGATGAAAAAAATTTTTTCAACAATTCAAGATAACCCATTTGTTTTTGAAATGATAGAAAATTTGAAATTAACAAAATTTGCTAATTTTTTAGACATGGACTTTCTATGGAAGGATTGAAGTACAAACACAATTTTTTCCTAACAATGCATTTTTTATCCTTCCTTTTACCAAACCATTAACTATCCTTCCTTCTATTCCAAATTCAACTGCTTTTTTAAATTCTTCAACTTTTTTTGGTAACCTACCAGTAACATCTCCTTTATCCTTACTTTCTTTTACTTTTATTTTTTCACCCACTTTTATTTTTTCTATTAGTTTTGCATCTGAATTTTTTTTGGGGTCTTTATCATATAATCCATCTATGTCAGTAGCAGCAACAATTCTTTTTGCTCCTAACTCAATTGCAAGTTTAGGTAAGCATCTATCTGCAGATAAAACACTTAATTTATTTTTATCAGGTATCATATCACCATGAAAAACTGGAATTTTTTCCTTTTCTATTTCTTTTTTTACCCATTCCTTAAGTTTTGTTACATTAGGCTCGTTATTTTGGTAATAGCAAGTTCTTCTAGGTGAAAATTTTTCGCTATAAACTACTGGCAAACCAACTTTCCTTAAAATTTCAGTAGCAATTTTACAATAATAAGAGACAGACTTGTGAATTACTTCTTCATTTTTTATTTTTTCTATATTCTCAACTAAATAATGACCAAAAGGCCCAACACCAAGTCCTAAGAAAATCGAGATTTTATCCAAAACCGGAAGGATTTCTTCTTTTCCAATTCTTTCCAAATTTTCTACTTTTATATAATTCAAGGCTTTTTCTTTTATTTCTCTATAATCAAGAGGAAAATTTTTCACATCTTTATAAGTTGCTATAGAGCCACCGATTTTTAGTCCAACTAATTCCATACTTTTATTCTGTAGAAGCAAAAATTAATTTTTTAAGCCCCGAGGGGGATTTGAACCCCCGACCTTCCGCTTACAAGGTTCATCAGCGTTTTATCGCTTCGGATGCTCTACCAACTGAGCTATCGGGGCCTATCTAAAATTTACTTTATATAAATTTTTATTTTTTAAACTTTATAGTTGTGAGATTATGGACTTAATTCCCGATGAGGCAAAAGAAAGATTTTTCAAAGCAGGTTATAGAATAGTTGGAAACCATTCAGCAGTAGAAATTTGCCACTGGACAAAGGAAAGTTTAAGAAAAGGTAGAGTTTGTTTTAAAGAAAAATGGTATGGGATTAAATCTCATCGCTGCCTAGAAATGACCCCCTCTTTAATTTGGTGTACTCACAAATGTAAGTTTTGCTGGCGTCCTCTTGAATTCACTGCTTTAGGAGAACCAAAACCTGATGATCCAAAAGAAATTATAGAAGGTTGCATAGAGGCAAGAAGGTTGTTGCTAACAGGATTTAAAGGTTATTCTAAGGTTGACAAGAAAAAATGGGAAGAAGCAAACAAACCTACTAATGCTGCAATAAGCCTAGCTGGCGAACCAACACTTTATCCAAGAATTTCAGAGCTTATAGAAGAATTTCATAAAAGAAATATGACAACTTTTTTAGTAACAAATGGGACAAGACCAGATAGATTAGCCTCTTTAGAAGAAGAACCTAAACAACTTTACATTAGCTTATGCGCTCCAGATGAAAAGACTTATTTTGAAGTTAACAATCCTTTAATTTCAGACGGGTGGAAAAAATTAAATGAAAGTTTAGAACTTATGAAAAGTTTTAACTGCAGAAAAGTTATTAGACTTACTTTGGTTAAAGGATTAAACTTAAAAGAGCCAGAAAAATATGCTAAATTAATTTTAAAGGCAGAACCAGATTTTATCGAACCAAAAGCTTTTATGTGGGTTGGTGAATCACAAAAAAGATTACCAAAAGAGGCGATGCCCTCTATGGAAGATATAAGAAATTTTGCAAAAGAACTTTCTTTTCACACAAGTTATGAAATAAAGGATGAAGATTTAGCAAGTAGAGTAATTCTTTTAACCAAAAAATAAGTTTTAATTATGAGAAAATTTTGCCCAAAATGTGGAAAAGAAACAGGGAAGTTTTATGAAAATTTATGCAAAGATTGCTTTTTGGAAAAAATTTCATTTCTTGGTAAAATTCCAGACAGAATTATTATAAAAAAATGTAAGTTTTGTAATAAATTTTTCCATGATGGAAAAGGTTTTAATAGTTTAGAGGATGCCATTGGCGATATGCTTGCAAAAATTTTGGAAGAAAATAAAATTCAATCAATCAACTATAGAATTCATGAAAACAAAATTAGTTTAACTTTAAATTTTCAGGTTGAAGATTTAGAAAAAGTGGAAGAAAAAGAATGCTTGCTTATTGTTAAAAACATCACTTGTAACTCCTGTTCGCTCAAATCTCTAGGTTATCATCAATCGATTATTCAAGTAAGGGCTCCAGAGAACCTTTTAGAAAAGATTTTTCAAGATATTGAAAATTTTGTTGAATTTTTTAGAAGTTATGATACTCTTTCTTTTATATCAAAAGTTGAAAAACAAAAGAATGGTTTTGATTTTTATATAGGGTCAAAAAAAGTTGCTTCTCAGATAGCTAATAATTTAAAGAGAAAATACAAAGCAAAATTAAAGATTTCAAGAAAACTGGCTGGAAAAATAAAGGGGAAAAAGGTTTATAGGGATACTTTACTAATTTCAGTAAGTGATTGAATGGGAAAGAAAAAATACCAACCAACCCCAGAAGAGCTAGAAGTAGCAAGAATAAGAATTCCTAGAGAAGGTGAAGTTTTAGGTGCTGTTGAAATGATGTTAGGAGCAGATAAAGTTAGAGCAAAATGTGATGATGGAAATATAAGAATATGTAGGATTCCTGGAAGATTAAGGAAAAGAGTTTGGGTTAAAGTTGGAGATTTGATTTTGATTCAGCCTTGGAAAGTTCAAAGCAATGAAAGAGGAGATATAATTTTTAGATATACTTCAACTCAAGCAAACTGGCTTAAAAGAAAGGGTTTTGTTAAGACTATTTCTATTGAGTAGTTTTTTTAATTTTCTTCACAAATTTCTATTAGTGAATTTATGGGAAAAGTAAAAGTTGAAGATATAAAAGAATTCAAGATTGAAAGAAAAATTTTTGATGAAAGAACGCTCATGGCAATATATAAACTTTTGAACAAGGGAATAATAAAAACTGTTGAAAGTATTGCTAAGGAAGGAAAAGAATCTGTAGTTCTTTCAGCAAAAGATAAGAATAACAATTGGCTTGCTTTAAAAGTTTACAGATATGAATATTGTGATTTCAAAAGTATGTGGAAATATTTAGTTGGTGACCCAAGATTTTTTAATGTTAAGAAGAATAGAAGAGCTGTTGTTTTAAACTGGGCAAAAAGAGAATTTAAGAATTTGCAAATTGCTTTTGAAGCTAAAGTAAGTTGTCCTAAACCAATAGCTTTAAACGAAAACATTTTAGTTTTAGAATTTATAGGCGAGAAGGGCAACTTAGCCCCAAGGTTAATAGACGTTAAGCTTAGCTTGGAAGATGCAACTTACATTTATTCTCTTCTTCTAGAAGAGTTAGAAAAAATTGTTAGTGCTGGTTTAATTCATTCAGATGTAAGTGCCTATAACATACTGATTTTTGAAAAGCCTTATTTGATAGATTTTAGCCAAGCGGTTCCTCATTCTCATCCTTTAGCAAAAGAATTTCTACTTAGAGACATAAAAAATATTAATTTATACTTCAAAAAGATTGGAGTTAGGATTGAGGATGAGCAAAAAATTTTTGAAAGATTTTCAGCGTTGATGAAAAAATGATAGATTACATAGCAATTCCAGAAGAAAGAATGAAAATCTTAAAAAAGAATAAAAAATTTATTCAACAATTAGAAAAATTTACTAATTCAAAAATTGAGCTGAACGAGGAAATTTCTATTAGCTGTGAAGATCCCCTTATAGCTTTGAGAATAAAGGAAGTTTTGAAAGCTTTTGGAAGAGGTTTTGATTTTAATACGGCTTTAAATCTTTTGGATGAAGACCATTACCTTGAAATAATAGATTTGAGTTATTATGCTAAAAAATCAACAAATAGGCTAATAACCTTAAGAGGAAGGGTTATAGGCACCGAAGGAAAAACTAAAAAATTAATAGAAAAGTATACTGACGTCAAAATTTCAATTTATGGAAAAACAATAAGTATAATAGGGAAATGGGATAAATTAATGATTGCTAAAAAAGCGATAGAGATGCTTTTGTCAGGGAGCTTACATTCCTCAGTTTACAGGTTTTTAGAAAGGCAAAAGGTGTGAAAAATGGAAGAGACAATAGCTGAAAAAATGGCAAAAGACATGAGGGAAGTTAGTGTAGCAGAATTTTTCGAGAAGAACAGGCATTTATTAGGTTATGAAAATCCAACAAAAAGTTTGATTACAGTTGTAAAAGAGGCGCTTGACAACGCTTTAGACGCAACAAATGAAGCAAATATTTTACCAGAAATTTATGTTTCAGTAAAGCAAGTTGGAATTGATAGATTTAAAGTTATAGTTGAAGATAATGGTCCAGGAGTTGTTGAAGCCAAAGTACCTTTTGCTTTTGGAAAGTTTTTGTACGGAAGTAAGTTCCATAGACTTAGGCAGAGTATAACTGGAGATGAAAAAATTTTGATAAAAGAAAATGGAATTGTTAGGTCGGTTAAAATTGGAGAATTTGTGGATAAATTTATTAAAAGTGAAGAAGGGGTTGAAAATATAACTTCTTTAAAAACAGAAACACCTTCATTTGATTCATATTCTTACAAGATAGAATGGAAACCTATATCCCATTTAATAAAACATAAGCTAGACGGACCTATATATAAAGTAACTTTAGAAACTGGGAGAGAGGTAAAGGTTACAGGCGATCATAGCTTGTTTGTTCTAGATACAGAAAATTTAGTTGTTAAACCTAAGGAAACGCGAGAAATTAAAGAGGGCGAATATGTAGTTGTTGCTAAGAGATTGCCAAATCAAGAGAAAAAAATAGAGGAAATAAATATTTTCGATTATATTCCTTATGAAATTGCTAAAAAACATAGATGGTATGTGTATAATCTTGAAAAGGAGGTCTTTAATCTTGTTAAAAGTATGGGAAAAGAAATAAAAATTAAAAACCATTCTTACTTTTACTTTCCTAACATAAATATCAAACTTAGGTCAGACCATTTATCCCAATACGAAAAGAAGAGAATGTTACCATTTTACCTAATTTTGGTTCTTAAGTTAACAAAGAAAATCGACCTGAAAAATTGCTTCATAATAACTTATCAAGTTGGAGGAAAATCATTTAAGTTCCCAGTAATTATACCATTAGATTCAAATTTTGCAAGGTTTTTTGGGTTTTGGATAGCAGAAGGTCATCTTCATAATAGATCAATTGTCTTTGATTTCGGAATAAAAGAAAAAGAGTATGTAAATGAGATTAAGAAAATTTCTAAGAAAATTTTCTTTAGAGATGCACGAGAAATAGTTGATAAAAAGAAAAATAAAATAAGAGTTGTTATAGGAAGTGTAATTCTTTTTTACTTGTTTAAAGGAATGGGAATAAAAACTGGAGCAAAAAGAAAAGAAATACCATTTTTTGTTTTTAATTTAGATGACAACATCAAGTTGGAATTTCTTAAATCTCTTTACCAAGGAGATGGTTGTTTTATCAGAAGCAAGAAAGCTCTTGTTTATACTACAGTGAGTAAACAGCTTGGAATAGACCTTCTATTCTTAAATCTTATGAAAGATTTGTTTTCTACAATATCTTTTAAAAAGAGAAAAGGTTTGGGAAAAAGAGCTTCAAATATTTTTATCATTTCTACATACGGAAAAGAATTAAACAAACTTTGGTTTGACATATCTTCCCAAAGAAAATCCTGGTGTAAATATACCGGAATACCATCAATTCTTATAAAAACTCTTGGAAGAATTGAAGATCTGCCAGAAAGGATAAGAAGAGAAGATGCAAAAAATTACTTGAGATTTAAGCAAAATAGAACAAACGAGGCATATTTAACTATTCTTACATCAGCTTTTGATTCTAGGAAGATTGATGTTTACAACAGAAATTTTTACATTTCTCAATTAGAAAAGTCAGGATTGATATCAAGAAACGGAAATTTCCTCGTACTAACAGATTATGGAAAAGAGTTTTTGTGGAAGTTAGAAAAGTTGAAAAGAATAATTAATTCTGATTTTTGCTTTCTTAAAGTTAAGAAAATTGAGAAAATCAAACCTAGAAAAAAATGTGTATATGATATTTCTATTCCAAATTGTGAGAATTTTATTTCAGGATTGGGTGGAATAGTTTGTCATAATAGTCGTGGTGTCCAAGGTTTAGGTATCCATGGGACAATATTATATGCTCAACTAACAACCGGGAAGCCTGTTAAAATTACCACAAGCACAGGTAAGGATATTAGTATTTTTGAGTTGATGATAGATGTTGCAAAAAACGAACCACATATTATTTCTGTCAAAAAGGAAAAAAATCCAAACAAATGGCACGGAGTGAAAATAGAATTGGAAATTGAAGGAAGATATATAGAAAAACCACCTTCTGTTATTGAATATCTTAAGCAAACTGCTATCGCTAACCCCTATGCAAACATTATTTTTGATGGACCAAACGGGAAAATAGAGTTTAAAAGGGCAACTAATGAAATTCCTGTTCAACCAAAAGAAATTAAACCACATCCTTATGGTGTTGAACTTGGAATTTTAAGAAGAATGTTGAAAGATACAAAATCAAAAAATATGATCGCTTTTTTAACAAATGAATTTTGTAGAGTTGGTAAAAATTCTGCAATTCAAATTTGTAAGTTAGCAAAGATTGAAATAAAAAGAAAACCTCAAGAAATAACTCCAGAAGAATCAGAAAGATTGCATAAAGCTATGCAAATGATAAAGCTTATGGCTCCTCCAACAAATTGTTTGTCTCCTCTATCAGAAAAGCTGATAGAAGAAGGTTTAAAAAAAGAAATCGAAGCCGAATACGTTGTTGCTGTAACAAGGTCACCAGCAGTTTATAGAGGTTATCCGTTTCAAGTAGAGTGTGGTTTAGCTTATGGTGGTAAGCTACCAGAAAATGAGACTGCAAAAGTTTTAAGATTTGCAAACAAAGTTCCTTTACTTTATCATCAAAGCGATTGTGCTATAACTGAAGCTATAACTGAAGTTGATTGGCACCGCTATGGTTTGCAGCAATCCTCCGGCTCTTTGCCGGTTGGTCCTTTAGCAATTCTTGTTCATTTTGCATCTGTTTGGGTTCCTTTTACTTCTGAAGGGAAGCAGGCAATAGCAAACTATCCAGAAATTGTTAAGGAAATAAAGCTTGCTTTACAGGATGCCGGAAGGGAACTTGCAAGCTATATTAGACAAAAAAGAAAAGCAAGAGAAAGATTACTAAGAAGACAAATATTTGAAAGATATATACCAGAAGTTGCAAGAGCAGTATCAAAACTTACAAAAAAAGATTATAAAACTATTTTGAAAAAATTGGAAGATATGATTAAAAAGAAAATTGATTTAACAGTGGAAGAAGAAAAAATAAAAGCTCAAGAAGAAAAGACTGAAGGAAAAGTTAAAAAAGTAAAACAAATAACTCTAAAAGAGGTGGGAAAAATTGAAGGAAGTGAAGAAAAAACTTGAAAGTTTGGGAGAAAAAGTTTTAAGCGATATAGAAAAAAAGGAGAACCCAAGTATAGAAATTCCTATTCGTTCACTTTCAAACATAATTTATGATAAAAAAACTGGAATGCTAACTTTAGGAGAAAAAAGTGCAAAAAGATCTTTGTTCCATACAGGCCATGCAAAAAGATTTATGCAAACTATGCTAGTTGCTGCTTTCTGTGAAGATCTTTTAGAGCAAAGACTCCATACAAGTTTGAGAGATTTGTTTTATGCTTTGAAAAGGACTTTACCAAACTCACAAGAAAACACATTTAACGAGCAAAGTGAGTCTGATCCCATAGTTGTAGATTTAGAAGTAATACTAGATGTCTTAAGGGAACAATTGCATTTGAATGCTGATGTAAGAGGAAGAGTTGTTGGTGATGTTGTAATTAAAGACAGAGGAGATAAAATTGATTGGTCTAAATTGGGTTCAGGAGGCTGGGCTATTCCGAGTAATGTTGAAGATGTAGAATTCAAAAAAGTTAACGCTGATTTCATACTTGCAATAGAAAAAAACGCTGCATTTGAAAGGTTGCATGAAGATAAATTCTGGAAAAAGCACAAATGCATTTTAGTAACAACTCAAGGTCAGGCAGCAAGGGGAACAAGAAGACTTATTCAAAGGCTAGCTACAGAATATAATTTGCCAGTTTATGTTTTTTCTGATGCTGATAGTTATGGGTGGTATATTTATTCTGTTATAAAATATGGTTCCATGAGTTTAGCTCATGTTTCAGATAGACTAGGAACACCAAATGCTAAATTTTTGGGTTTGACGATAAGTGATATAGATAAGTTTGGCTTGAAAGATTTTACTATAAAAGCAGAAGAGGTTGACATTAAAAGAGCAAAGGAAATGCTAAATTACGAGTGGTTTAAGCACCCAGCCTGGCAAAAAGAGCTTAAACTAATGATTGAAAGAAAAATAAAAGCTGAATTAGAAGCTTTATCAGGAAAAGGTCTGAAGTTTATAACAGAAAATTACTTACCAGAAAAGATAGAGAAAAAGGACTTTTTACCTTAAGTTAAAAACTTTTAATATATAATAGAAGAATTTTTAAGAAGCCCTCGTAGCTCAGTGGTAGAGCACCCGGCTGTTAATGGTGAGAAAATGAGATTGTTTAAAAGCTTAATTCTCACCAGCAGCAACCGGTAGGTCGTGGGTTCAAATCCCACCGAGGGCGTTAAGCTAAGAGTTAAAAATTTATTTTTTAAATTTTAGATATTTAAATAGAATGGAAGAACTGGAAAAATACAATCTTAGTCCGCAAGCAATAAGAAAAATTAAAGAATTAAGCGAATACACTAATGATTTTAAAATTATAGCAACAGTTTCAGAAGGTCCTGGAAATCCTGAAATGGGTGAAGTAGGTTATTTAGTTGAGCAACGTGAAGTTTTTTTCGTTCCAATAGAACAAGAAAAAGTAATCTACAAACTCCATATAAGCAAAGTTTTAAAAGATTCCTCGAAAGAAGAATTAAAGCCAAATCCTTCTGAAGATCTTTATCAAGAAAATTTAAAACCAATTTTTTCAAGAACTTTTTACTCAAAGGAAAGTTTATTATCTTTTCTTGAATTGCTAGATTTAGCCTCTCTTTCGAGTTTCTCCTATTATTGGTTTGTAGAAGCTCAAAAAATTCAACTTTAAAAGTTTGTTTTTTCTTAACCTATTTATGAAAGTTTTTAGTTTAATTCCAGCTTATAACGAGGAAAAAACAATTTATGAAGTGGTAAGAAGAGTTAAAAAATTAAAAATAATTCCAATAGTTATAGATGATAATTCTTCTGACAAAACAAGAGAATTAGCAAAAAAGGCAGGAGCAATTGTTTTAACCCATAAAATAAACAAAGGAAAGGGTGAGGCCTTAAAAACAGGTTTTGAATACTTGAAAAAAAGGAAAGATGTAAAAGCAGTTGTTTTTCTTGATGCTGATTTGCAATACTCACCAGAAGAGGCAATAAAAGTTTTGGCTCCCATAGAAACAAAAGAAGCAGATTTTGTTAGTGGTTATAGAGATTTTAAAAATATCCCTTTTAGGCATAAGCTAGGGAATTTTGTTTGGAGGAACTCTTTCAACTTACTTTTTGGAACTAGGTTTAAAGATACCAATTGTGGGTTGATGGCTATAGCCGGAAATAAGATTAAAACTTTAAGCAAAGCTGTTTATGGTGGTTATATAATAGAAAATGCTTTGTTTGTAGAAGCTTTGAAAAAAAATCTTAGAATTAAGCAAGTTCCTGTCAAAGTTTTCTACAAGAGAAAAAGTGGGATAATAAGGGGAATAAGAGTTGTTCTAGGAGTTTTGATTTTTATTCTAACTCAGGGAATAAAGTTTAGATTAAGTAAAAAATAAATTTATTTTAAAAACAAATAAACTAAAAATGGGACAGCATAGGGACAGT
>JBBITC010000009.1:0-12606 GCA_037440965.1 Candidatus Aenigmatarchaeota archaeon
ATTTTTGATAAAGAAAAAATTCAAGAGCATAAACTCAGAGAAAAAGAGATTGAAGAAAAAATGAAATTGAAAATATTTTGCGATAAAAAAGCTAAAAAATTAAATACTTTTTAAAATTTTATTATTAGTTCAATTTTTCTTTCACCAGAATCACCGGAAGTGATGTTCCGAAATTTTTATTTTATATATACATTAAAATATATCAAGTGATATGTATGAACGTAACAGACTTTAAAATAGGAGAAGATGAAAGAAAGAATGAAGTTTCCGAACAACAAAAGGAAGAATTTTTAATAGAAATGAATGGAAAGAAATTTATCGATGTAATTAAACTTTTACCTGAAAGCTTGCCAAGTGGAAAAAGAATACTATGGAAGGAAGTTGATGATGGTAAAGTTTTAATTTTTGTTGATAAACATTCGGCTAAAGGTGGAAACGCAAAGTCAATAACAATTAAGAGATTTATTCCAATAAATGAATTACTTTTTGAAGGATTAGGGCTAAGATTTGGTGATGGAATTAAACTACAAGGAGGAAAAATGAAAATTTTTGGATTTTCAAATATTAATTTAGAAGTTCATAAACATTTTCTAAAATTTGCAAAAGAATGTTTTGGACTAAATTCTGATGAATTTAGATTAGCTTTAACAATACCACCACATTTAGAAGTTAAAAAGATTGAAATTAAGACAAATATTTCAAAAGAACTAAGCATACCAAGAAAAAATTTCTTTAAAATAAGAGTTTTAGAAAGAGGAAATAATCCAATTATCGATATAAAAATTTCATCAACAATCTTAGGATTTTTATCTCAATTACTTTTTGAAAAGGTAAAAAATATTCTGGCTGAAAATAAAACTTTTTGTGCAGCGATGTTAAAAGGAATTATTGCATCTGAAGGAAATGTAAGTTTGCACACGCAAGAAAAAAGAATTCGTGAAATTACGATAGCCGCCAAAGAGAAAGAGAAAAGAAATTTTATCCGAAGTTTATTATTAAATCTTGGTATTTTACCAGATAGAGATAAGGAAAAAGAAAGTATGGAGTGTGTTCTAATAACAGGTCTTTCTAACTTTAAATTAATAAAAGAATGGAGATTGTTAGAGTTACATCCTAAGAAGAATAAAGACTTTGAATTTGGAATTAAAAATTTTAAAGTTGAGCAATCTAGAAAAGGAGAACTAAGATTAAAAGTTCTTCAGTTATTATCTCAAAAACCAATGACTAGAAAAGAATTGGGGAAACTACTTAACAGATCTCCTAATACAATCAAAACTGAAGCATTATTAATTTTGGAAAAACAAGGCTTAGTTAAAAGAGGAGAATTAAATAGCAAGTCCAGATTATGGAAAATTACAGAAAAAGGATTAGAAATTTTGAAAGTTGAAAATCCATTAGAAAAATTAAAAAGTAGAAAATAGATTATTATTCTTCTTTTGCTTTCTTTTCAACTTCCTCTTCTATCCCAAGCTTTTCAATCAATTCTTTATATCTGTTTCTGATGGTCACTTCGGTAACACCGACTATATCAGCAACTTCACGCTGAGTCCTTTTTTCTCCAACCAAAACACAAGCAATATAAATTGCAGCAGCTGCAACTCCTGTTGGTCCTTTCCCACTTGTTATATCATGCTTCTTAGCCTTTTTCAAAATTTCTATTGATTTTGCCTGAACTTTATCACTTAAACCAAGCATTGAGCAAAATCTAGGAACAAAAGTTATCGGGTCAGCTGGCAAAATTCTTATTGCTAACTCTCTTGAAACATAACGATAAGTTCTTCCTATTTCTCTCTTTTCTACTCCACTTGCCTCAGAAATCTCATCCAAAGTTCTTGGACTTCCAAATTCTCTTGAAACAGCATAAGTCAAAGCTGCAATCACACTTTCAATGCTTCTTCCTCTAACTAATCCTTTATTAACAGCTTCCTCATAATAACGGGCAATTCTTTCATGTATGCTTCTTGGTAAGTTTAAAAATGAAACAATTCTTTGAAGCTCAGACAAAGCAAAGCTTAAGTTTCTATCCTTTGATTTTATTAATCTTTTATGCCATTTTGTTAGTCTGTAATACTGAGCTCTTTTTCTTGCTGGAACTTTGTATAGTTCACCTAAACCTTTTCCTATTTCTGTTGTTAATCCTTTATCATGTTTAGTAAAAGTTAAAGGAGCTCCACCTCTTGCTCTTTTACTCATTTGTTCAGAATCAAATGCACGCCATTCTTGTCCTGTGTCGATCATTTCCTCTTTTATAACTAATCCACACTTTAAACAAGTTAACTCTCCTCTTGAAGGATCTTCAACAATATTTGTGCTTCCACATTCAGGGCATGAAGGCATTTTCTTTGTTTTTTTTGCCATTTTATCACTTTTAAGTGAAAATCTAATTTAACAAAAGCTTAATAAAATATAAATCGAAAAGTATTTAAAGCTTTCTATTTTTAACTAAAGTTCTATCGAAAAAAAACTTTAAGGTTTTGAAATTATAATATAAATAGTGAGAAAATGAAAAAAATAGTCTTAATTCCGATTGTTTTAGTAATTCTAGCAAGTATAGCTGCAGTCTCTTCCGCAAGACTAGAAAGAATAACAGAAACAGAAAGGTTAGCTTTTACAAACATGATTAGAAACTATTTTTCTCCAGTAATTCATGGTGCTGGTATTGGCTTTGATTGCACAGAAAATAAATATATAACAGCAAAATTCCATGTTCTAAGTGTTAAAATCTTACCTTTTGATCAAGTTATTTCTATAATAAGAGAAGAAAGAGAAAAGTCTCAGATAGTAGATTGGTCTGCAGTAAGGGAAAGAATAAGAGCTGCTATAGATGCTAACGGAACAATAATATCTAAAGGAAGAATTTCAGTAAACGGAACTATGTATGTATTAACAAACATACAAAAAACTGATACAAGCTTTTCTGCAGATATAAAAGAAATGCCTGACTATTCAAACTGCAAACAGCAAAATATTTCAGCAGAGCAATGTGAAGCTCAAAGCGAACAAGTTGGGAGCATAAGCTTAGCAAAAGGTGAGGCAACAGGACTTCCACAAACTCCATATCTTTGGACTGGAAGCTTAGAATTTAAAGAGAAAACCTACAACTTTGCAGCATTTGCCTATCCTAGGGCGATAGCATGAATAAGCTAATAATTGCAGTTTTAATTATAGCAATAACTGCAGCAATAGCCTATTTTTTACTTAAGCCTAAACCTCAACCATCTGTTGAAGAAGAAAGCTATGTGCTAAGCGATTCTGTAAATGATTTAATTATTCAGGAGCTTGAAAAAGTTTCTGTAGATCAGTCAGCTTTTAATGCTGAGGTAGAAAACGAGCTAGCAAATACACTAAGTTCGTTCTACTACCAATAAACTTTTCTTTTTTTATTTTTTTAAACAAAATAATAATTATGAAAGAGAAAAAAGTTTTGAAAAAAGCAAAACCAATACTTAGAAAAGCAAGAAAGTTGGGCGAGCTTGTTGGTGAACTAACTGTTTTAAGCCAGAAAAAAGCCAAAAAAGCAGTAAGAAAGACAGAAGCAGTTGCTGAAGAAACAGCAGAAGTTTTAAAGAAGAAAACAATAGAGGCAGTAGAAACAACAAAACAAATAATGCCAAGTATTATAAAAGAAATTAAAAAAGGAATAAAACAAGGAATGAAGAAAGCAAAGAAAAAGAGATAATTCTTTAATAAGGAAAACAAATTTTAATTATGGAACTTGGATGGATGACTTTCATTAACTTTGCTTCTTTTGTTGGCTTAAGTTTTGCTTCACTCTTAATCTTTTATTTTGGAAGACTTTCTAACCCAAAAAGGCAAGTTTCTGTCAGTATTTTTACACTTTGTCTTGGTCTGGAATTCATAGCTTTAGCCCATCTCTTTAGAGTCGAAATAGAACCATTCGCTCCAAGCTTTATAATAATAACTTCTCTTATAGGAGTAATCTTTACTCTTTTAGGTTCTGTTACAGTTCTATATAATGCTTACGAAATTTCAAATTTGAAAAAAAGATATGAAGAATTAAAGATGATGATAACAACTTTAAGAGAAAAGTATTTTAAACAAGAAATTTCTGAAGAAGATTTAAAAGCTGTTTATGCCAATATTCTAAAGGATTTGACAGAAATAGAAGTTAAACTTAAAGGTTCGGTAGAATCTTTTGATGAAGAAAAGAAATAACTTTTTAATAAATAGAAAATAAAATAAATAAAAGAGAAGATGAGAATTAACACAGGAATAGAAAATTTGGATGAAAAAATTGAAGGTGGAATACCACAATTTTCTTCTGTTTTGCTAGTTGGACCACCAGGTTCAGGGAAAACAACTTTTTGTAATCAGTTCATCTATAAAGGGCTTGTGCAGAACGAAGCAGCTATATACATTCTTTTTAATGCTCCTCCAGATGAAGTAAAAAGAAGTATGGAAAAGTTTGGCTGGCATATAGAAGGAAAGATTATAGTTTTTATAGATGTTTATTCTTGGCAAGTTGGTGGAATAGAAAAAGATACCTATATAATTAATAATCCGGCTGATTTGAATGAATTCAACATAAAAATTTCTCAAGCAATAAAGGAATTGCAAGATAAAAACCTTAAAAGATGTTGCATAGACGCAATTTCTACTCTTTATTTATACGTTCCAAAAGATCTTTGCGCAAAATTTTCTTCAGTTCTGTTCGCAAAGTTAAAATCTTCAAAACTAACTTCTCTATCAACTGTCGAAAAAGATGTTATAGAATCAAAAGATATGGCTACCTTAGAAGCCTTAACAGACGGAACTATAGAATTAGGTTTTGACCCTATGGCTTATACACAAAGACTTATGTGGATAAGAAGATTAAAAGACACAAAGCCTCCTTTAGAAGCAATAAGGTTTACTATAACAGATAAAGGATTAGTTGTGGAGAAGTGAAAAAAATGAAGATATCAACAGGCATACAAAAACTTGATGAAATTCTTGGTGGAGGAATGGAATCAAATTCAGCAGTTCTATTTTTAACAGGCACACTCATAGATAAATCGAGTTTTTCTCAACATATACTTTCAACAAGAATTTTAGAAGGAGATAAAGGAATTTACCTAACAACCTCAAAACCTCCTTCAGTTATACTCAAGAATATGTATGAGCATGGATGGGAGTCTGAAGGTATAATTTTTATCGATTGCATTTCTTCTACTCTTAAGCAGGAAAGCGATGCAAAATATGTTCTTAAGTCTTTAGTTACGAGACCAGAAGAAGCATGGGAAGAAACCATAAAACTTCTTGAAAAAGCTTTAAAAGAAACTTCTGGGCTCAAAACAGTTGTTTTCGATTGTTTAGAGGTTTTTATGGGGGTTGGAGCAAAGGTAGTTTCAAACAATATAAAGAAATTGAAGAATATTCTTGAAGATACAAAATCAACTTGTTTATTTTTATTCACTGACTGGGGTTATTCAAAAGAAGAATTGGAAGAAGTTTGTAGTGTTATGGATACTGTTATCAAACTTGATACAATCGAAAAGAAACTACTTTGGATGAGCTATTTTCAGTATGATGATTCGCCAAAAATTCTATTCCAAATAACTCAAGTTGGAGTAAGCATTTATGTTCCAAAAATTTTGGTAACAGGGCCTTTTGGAGCAGGTAAATCGAGCACTATTCGTTCTCTTTCGGAAAAATCTGTTTCGATAGATAAGTTAGGAACAACTATAGCTTTGGACCATGGCTATATAGAGAAAAAGGGGTTAGTTTGTGATATTTTCGGAACTCCTGGTCAAGAAAGGTTTGACTGGATACTCAAAATTTTATCTAGAGATGTTTGGGGGGTAATACTTATTGTTGATTCGACAAAACCTGAAACTTTTGAAAGAGCAAAAGAAATGCTAGAAAAAGTTAGAGGTTATGAAATCCCTTTTGTTGTTTTTGCAAACAAGCAAGATTTACCAAATGCCTTAAGCTTAGAAGAGATCAAAAGAATATTAGGTTTTGAAGATGTGATAGCAACATCTGCGATTAAAAAAGAAGGAGTTGAAGAAGGTTTAAAGATTTTGTTTGATAAAATATTTAAGTTAAAAATATTCTAATTTAAAGTGATAGAATGGTTGAAAAAAGTGAGCTTGAAGATGTTTTAAAAGAACTAGAGAAAATTGGTGACATAATAGGCTCAGCAATAGTAAGAAGAGATGGCTTGTTAATAGCAAGTGGTTTGCCAAGTGAAGTAAATGCAAGAGCAGTTGCTGCTATGGCTGCTGCGATAGTTGGTACTTCTGAAACTTCAACAAAAGAATTAGAGATAGGAGAATTCCAGCAAGTAGTTGTTAATGCTTCTGAAGGACAATATGTTGTGATAGGGGCTGGAGAAGAAGCAATACTTATAGCTTTACTAAGGAAAAATGCAAACATTGGACTTATTCTCCTTGAAATGGAAAAAGCAGCAAAGAAAATAGAAAAGCTTGTTTAAACTTTTTTTGGTGAATAAGTGAAGGAGAAAGAGACTTATATTAAAATTTTGAATGGAATGGTTAAAGTTATGAGCGAACTTCTTGGAAAAAAAGTTGCCTTAATTTGCGCAAGAAGAGCTCCTCTAATTATTAGTTCAGAAGGAAAAGTTGAAAATTTTTATGGTGATGGCAAGCTCGTTGTTGAAATTCTTTTAAAACAATATGAAGAAGTTATTGGCGAAGTTTGTCACGAATCTATAAGAAAAGCAATTAAACCTATAATAGAAAAGAAAAAAGTTGAGTTGCCAAAAAGTTTGATATGATTATTTTTCTTTAGTCATTTTGTAATGAATAACTAAAGCATAAGTTATTATTACTGCGCAAACTGCCATAAAACTCATTTTTACTAAAATAAAGTTTAGGTTAAGTCCAAAAATAGCAAAAAGTGGCGACGGTATAAAAGTAGTTGCTAATATTTCTGGAAAAGTTTTAAACATTGCTTCAACAGGCATCATAGTTGGCATAGCTTGAACTAAAAGAGTTTCGTCTATTGAATGAAGAATTTGGAATATCCAGCCTATGGCAAAAATAATAAAGAATTTTTTATACATTCCACCAAATTTTTTTGCTATATAAAGAGCAAAGGCAAGAATTATTAATGTTATTATTGGAGTTATTATGCTTTCTACCATTATAAATGCCATAATAAATTCCATCATTTTTTCTCGCCTCTAATTGCTTTAAATATTATATACAAGCCTACAATCATTGGAAGATAAGAGATATTTTCTATTATGTAATGGGCTATAAGATAATAAATTACATTAAGCCATCCAAAGTAAATTACTGCCAAATCTATTATCATATAGATTAAAATTGCAAAAAGTGAAAAACCAACTATTTTTAGGCCAGTACCTATAGTTCCACCTATTTTTTTAATTAGAAGATAAATTAAAACATCATCTATAGCGCAAAATATTGCTGTGAGTAAAAGCAGTCCTAAAGATAAATCTATCACATTATAATATTTTTTTTGCTTATATATATTTTTTAATACTCTTTAAAACTTGATTTACATTAGCTTTTTTCTCTATTAAACAACCAAGAATTATTCCAGGAGAAATTTCAACACACAAATAAAAACCTTTAGAAGCTTTTAATAGAGTATAAGAGAATTC
Organism: Candidatus Aenigmatarchaeota archaeon; assembly: GCA_037440965.1. Classification (GTDB taxonomy): domain Archaea; phylum Aenigmatarchaeota; class Aenigmatarchaeia; order CG10238-14; family SCSR01; genus JAVZHQ01. The sequence goes on from JBBITC010000009.1 coordinate 7,595, forward strand.
TCCAATTTTAAGTTCTTTCAAGCTTATTAAAGAGCTTTTAATTATTGCAGCACTCATTGCTGCTAACATTTTGCTATCAAATTCTGGAGGAAAGCTTGATTTTAGTAGAAGACCATCATTTCTTACAAGAATAAACCCTAAAATCATTTTTATTTTTTCTATCTCTTTGACTATTTTTTCAATTTCCATTTATTTCTCCTTTGTTATTTCGGCTAGTGTTCTGAAAAAATAAATTAAGCCTATAAGAATAAGGTAAGTAATAGCTGGACCTATCCATGGAAGTTTAAAAAAGAAAATATCTGTCACAAGTCTTAACGCCCAACCTAGGCCGAAAATTAAACCAATTATAGTAAGTGTCTTAAGTACTTTAGGAGCAGAATCATGAACAAAAATTAGAGTCCATGCAAGTTTCTCATTTTTCTTCACATTTTTCAAAAATTTGTTAACATAAAAAGAAAGGAGTAAAAATAAGACTATTACAGGCAATGGTGTGATTATGGTATAGACTATTCTACTTATTTCATACATATTTTCTTAACCTCTTTAGCCATCTATTAAAAGTAAACAAAATTGTTATAGCAAAAAATATAGAAACAAATAAGAAAGAGTCGCCAATAATTTCAAGGATCCTTTTGCTAATAGAATTAGGTATAATATCAAAAAACATACTTATAGCTATTAAGTAAATTGACCAACCAACTACACCTAATAAAGATGAATAATATATTAACTTCGAATTTTCTGTCATTTCTTCAGGTTTTAGAAGAAATCCGGTCATGGATATCTGTTCTTTTGCTCTCAAAAATTTGTAAAAATTCAAACATGTAGCGAAGGTTATTACCCCTAAGATAAAAAATATCATATCTTGTATAAGAAAGCTTGTATAAATACTAGCTTCAACTCCATACACATCTTGAATATAATAATAAAGAAACTCAGAAGGTAAAAAGATAATTAAAGAAAATACAAGAATTTTAAGAATAATTTTATGCTTTCTTTCATTTTTTCTCTAAATATATTTGGTTCTTTTAGCTATTTTTATTAATTTTCCACCGCATACTGGACAGTAAAAATCTTCAAAAAATTTTTTACAATTTTTACAATACTTTCTCCATATTATTAATCTTGAAATTTTCTTACTGAAAACTGAGATATATTTTATCCTTAGCTTTTCAGCAACATTTTGTATGCTTCTATCATCAGAAATTATTGTTAACTTTTTTTCTTTTGCAAGAGCTAAAATTTTTATATCAGTTTTTGATAATTTTTCTAGATCTCCAGTCTCTTTAGCATTTTTTTCTATTTCTTTTACTTTTTCTTCTGAAGGCTTAATAATTTTAATTTTTAAGCCAGAAAGTTTAAGAGATGTTATTTTATCCTTCACTTCTTCTAAAACTTCAGGAACTGTAAAAATTTCTTCAAAACTCCTAAAATCATTCAGATAAATTAACCCCGAAGTGTCAAGTACAACTTTCATGCTAAACATTAATTAGTTAGGGAATATAAGAAAATATATAGTTTAAAAATAAAATTTTAAGAAAGGTGAAAAAAATGGTTAAAGATTTCCCTTTATTAGCAATAGAAAAAATTGCTAAAAATGCTGGAAAAGAAATAGGAGCAGATAGAGTTTCTCTATCAGCAGTAAAAGAGTTGAAAAATTATCTTTTAGAAGTTGCAGATAAAATCGCATTAGATGCAGTAAGCGTAGCACATCATGCCAAAAGAGTGACAGTTAAAAAAGAAGATATAATTCTTGTAACAAGGAAGTGAAATTTTGGCTAGAACAACTGCAGTTATCAAAGATCTAAAGCCAAATGGTTTTGTTCTAATAGATAACGAGCCATGTAGAGTTGAAAGAGTAGATGTTAGCAAATCAGGAAAACACGGGGCTGCGAAGGCAAGAGTAGAAGCAATAGGTTTGTTCGATGGAAAAAGACATAGCATAGTAAAACCGGCAGATGAAGTTGTCGAAGTTCCTATAGTTGAAAGAAAAAAAGCCCAAGTGTTGGCTATAATTGGAGAAAAAGCTCAAATAATGGATTTGAACGACTTTTCTGTTTTTGAGCTTGAAATTCCAGAAGAAGTTAAAGACAAAGTTAAGGCCGGAGAGGAAATAGACTATTTTGAAGTCTTAGGAATAAAAACTCTCAAAGAAATAAAATAGCTAATAGCTAACTTTCACAAGTTTTGATCCACATTCTGGACAAACTTTTATTTTATCGGAATAAGTTTTATTGCATTTATTACAATACTTCATTTAATTTAATTAGCTAAATAAGTATTTCAATTTTAAGAATTTATTCTTTACACTCTAATTTATTTTGTGAGTCTTTCAAATAAATTAAAAAATTTGGAGAAAAAATTAGAATCTCTAGAAGCTTTATTGTATAAAGTTGAGAAAAGAGTAAAAATTCTAGAAAATTTATCTCTTACTTACAAACAAGTTTCTGGCTTACCTAATCATTTACTAACAACATTTACTGCTGTTTACAAGTTAGGGTTTACAACTGCTTCTCAAGTAGCGAATGAAACAAAAAAAGAAAGAGCTGTTGAATCAGCTTATCTTAATCAGCTTGCGACAATGGGATACTTGAAAAAAGGAAGAAAAGGAAAAAAAGTATATTTTGAAATAAATTATGATTCCAACCTTACAAAAGATCTCTTAAAATTTTTGAAAATTCAGCGGAAGTGAAGTGAAGAAAACTTTAAGTTATTTAAATTTTTATGAAAAAATATGATGTTTTTAGATTTGGAAACATCTTCATTGCATGCAGACATAGGGATGATAATTGCTATTGGTTTTATCCTACCGGATGGTAAGAAAGAGGTTATCTTTACAGAAGAGCTTGAAAAAGAAAAAGAAACTATAGAGAAAGCTTTAGAAATTATAAGAAAAAATAAAAATGAGACTTTAGTAATTTGGCATTCTGGTTTTGATATTCCTTTTCTTCTAACAAGAGCAATTAAACATAGTATAGATGCTACTGTTATATATGACTTGAAAATTATTGATTTATGCAAGTTTTCTAGGGAAAATTTAGCTCTAGCAAGTAACAAGCTTGATGAAGTCTCAAAATTTTTAGGAATTAAGAAAAATTTGAACATAACTGGAAAGAATGTCCAAGAACTTTATTTTCAGTTCTTGAAAAAGAATGAAAAAGCAAAAAAAGAAATAATTGAACATTGCGAAGATGATTTAGAAGCTTTGAAGGACATTTACAAAAAGTTAGAAATATACGTGAAGAAATTTACTAAGCCAGGTTTCTGAAAAAATGTGGAATGTAAGCTAATTTAAGGTTGTTTAACCTTAATTCCTCTATTTTTATCCCTCTGAAACCCTTTTCAAATAAATTTTTTTCAGTTTCTTCAGCCTTTCTTTTTGAATATGCTATGAAAAAAATATTATCAACTTTAGAAGAATTATAATACCTATCGATATATAAAGTTGGTTTAATGAGGTAAACCTTAATTAAATGTTTAACTTCCATTCGATATTTAATTCTCTTAGAATTTTATAAATTTTACTATACTGCTCTTATGAAATTACAGTTCGGATCTACTTCGACAAAATGAAACGCTGTCTTCCCATATTCTATGCATTGATTTTCTTTCACATCATCTATCAGTTCTCTTGGGTTATGAGCAACATCGCAAACCCAATTTTCAATTATTTTATTGGAAAGACATGGTCCATCATTTAAGTTTCTTTCTTCACTTTTTGCTTCAAGACAGGTTTTGATACAGGCTTCTTTTGCCTTTTCTACTTCCTCTTTTGAAGAAAGATAATAGTATCCTGCTATACCTGCTAAAATCAGTATTGGAATTAAAATTAAAGTTAATTTTTTCTTCATAATTTTTTATTATCTTCTTTAAATAATTTTCTTAAGTGGTTATAAGGGATTGTTTTGATTCCAATTTTTCTTGCGCCTTTTATTTCTTTTTTGTCATGTCCAATGAAAATTGCTTCTTTAGGTCTAACTTTAAAATATTCTAAAACTTTGATATAGGCTTTTGGATGTGGTTTTTCATAATCAATCAAATGAGAGAGAAAAATTTTATCATAATGCCTTTTCTTTTTTAATCCAAGCTTTTTAAAAAGTTCTAATCGCCATTTTAAAGGTTGAACGGTATCTGAAAGAATTCCAACTTTTATTCTATTAGCTTTAATTTTAGAAAGCATTTTCTTTACATTTTTTCTAAGTTTTGTATGTTTTATTGTGATTTGCTTATCTTTTTTTAACCATTCATCAACTTTAGAAACAGGAATTCCAAGCTCTTTAAAAATTATTTTATCAGCCTCTCTTAAAGAAATTTTATCAGAAGAAATTTTAGGGTAAAGCTTGAGATAAATTTTTTCTTGTTCTTTAAAGCTTGAACCAAATTTTTTTAGAAATTTTTCATATTCTTTTACAAAAACTTTCATTGCTTTTTTTCCTGAATATAAAACTCCTTCGCCATCAAAGATTATTAGTTTTATCATTATATTAATTTTGTTTTAAAGTTAAATCATATAAAATTTAGCGTACTTTAATTTCTTTTCCTTTTCTTACAACCAAAACATTTCTAAAAAACTTTTTAAATTCTTTTGCATTTGTTGTATGAATTGGAATTATTTTTTTAGGTTTAATTTCTTTTACAATTTTAACTATTTCTCCTCTTGAAGCATGACCAGAAGCATGAGCTTGATTGAAATTAAGTTTAAAATGTTTAATCCAATTCTTCATTCTTTCAAAATCTATTTCTTGCTCTTCATCATGTGGCTCAGAAGTTGAGTAGATATAACTACTTCCCAAGCTTGTTTTCAAATCTATAAGCTCTTTTAAATCAAAATAATCCAAGAATAAAACAACTTTTTCTCCCATTTTTCTTATATCCTTATAACAAACAACATTTGGATAATCCAAAAACTTTCTTTCCCAAGTTAAATAATCCTTTTCCTTTTCTTCTCTGCTTACATCTCTATCTATAAGTCCCCATCCGGCTCTATGAAAGTATATTAACAAATTTTCATC
>JBBITC010000010.1:0-11224 GCA_037440965.1 Candidatus Aenigmatarchaeota archaeon
AGACCAGTAGTGAAGGAAATCAGCGAAACTTTGGGAATTGATATAATTAGATAAAAGGCACCACACTCCAAAAATTTAGTAGCTTATTTCTACTTCACACTCTGGACTTAAAAGCTAGAAATGGAGAAATGTGGTTGCCTTTAAAAAAGGGGCGATGGTATGGACGAGGATATACCAGACCCGTTAGAAGATGCTGACTGGGATGAAGAAGAGGAAGAAGAGTTTTGGTAATTCTTTTTTTCCCTTTTTCTATTTTTATATCCATTTGATTAAACCAGACTTCTCCAATTTTTCTAAAATCCCAAGAACAGCAGCCTTAACAATATCCCTATTTCCATTTACAGAAAAAATATCAACAATTTGTTCTACATCAGATTTTCCGTCGCATTGAACCCAAACAAGAAAAGCTATAGGGTCAAGAGTATAAGTTTCATTCTTTTCTTTATCAAGAAGAAGATAAACATCTCCAGCTTTACTCCAAATTAGCTCTTTTGTTTTTTGTGGTTTTTTTCCTTCGTTCATACTGCTCCAGTTTCAGCCATTTCTCCTTCTTCAGTCATTTCTGGTGCTTGTATATGTTTGATAATCACTATATCGCCAACTGCCTGAACCATCGTGTAAGGAACTACCAAACCTTTTTTTCCACTGACAATCTTTCCTAGAAAAGATTCTTTTGCTGCTTCTATTACTAAAGCTCTAACTTTAAACCTTGACAAGTCCAGTTCAACATCTGAAACCTTACCACAATAAAGACCTTTTCCTGTGAAAACATCCTTACCAAACATTTCTTGAATATCTTTAACTGTTATCGGCATTTTCATTCCTCCTTATAAAATTTGTATTTAAAATAATATAAGGATTTATAAAAATTTAAAGCTCAAAGTAGAAATTTAAAATGAACCCTAAAATAAATTTTGATAGCCCGGATCGCACAACCTGGTAGTGCACTAGCCTGCTAAGCTAGGGAGCCTTTTGGCTCTTGCGGGTTCAAATCCCGCTCCGGGCGTTAACATGGGCCCGTAGTCTAACGGTAGGACGTCGCCCTGACACGGCGGAGAAAGGAGTTCAATTCTCCTCGGGCCCACGTGAAAAAATGGGTCTAAAAGAAATAATAAAATTTCAAAGAGAGTTTGATAAAAAACATGGATGGGATTGGTCGAAATCTTCTCAAGAAGATAAAATAAAACATTTGCAATACGAAACAATTGCTTTAGCTGGAGAAATTGGCGAGTTTGCAAATATAGTTAAAAAGATCTTAAGAGAGTTTGAATTTTCAAAAAAAATTCCGAAAAAAGAATATGAAAATTTAAAGGAAGAAGTAATAGATATTTTTATTTATCTCATTAAGTTAGCAGACCAAATTTTAAAAGTTGATATAGAAAAGGAATACTTTAAAAAAATGAAAATGAACGAGAAAAGGTTTGAAAAATTCAAGAATAAATGATTTTTTAAATTAAAAACAAAATATAATTATGGCAATACACATAGCAGTTGATGCTATAGTTGAAAAAGGGCATGAAATACTTTTAATAACAAGAGGTTCTAAACCTTTTGAAGGAATGCTTGCTCTTCCTGGAGGATTCGTTGAAGAAGGAGAAAAAGTTGAGCAAGCCTTAATAAGAGAAGTTGAAGAAGAAGCTTCTATTGTAGTTAAACCAAAAGAGATTTTAGGAGTATATTCTGACCCAAGCAGAGATCCTCGTGGCCATACTGTTTCAATAGTTTTTGTTGCTGAGGTCGTTGACGGAGAACTTGAAGCAGGTGGAGATGCTAAAGAAGTCGATTGGTATGAACTTAAAAAAATAAACTTGAAAAAACTTGCTTTTGATCATGCAAAAATCCTTAAAGATTATAACAAATGGTTAAAAAAGAAAAGAACATTCTGGTCAAGCCTTGAAACTAAGTAGTTCTTCGATCTTCTTTCCTATTATTTCGCTACATTTTTCAGCAACTTCTAAAGGCTCTGCATAAGCTTCTACATATTCAACATTAAACTTTTTTACTAAATCTTTTGGAAGATTATAATAAATTTCTGCCTGTTTTTCGAGATAGTCCTTTGCTTCAAAAGAATCGAACAACCTTCTGCTTAAGGATTTTCTGTTCTTAAGTTCTTCTACCGGAACTTTAAGGATTAATGTTAGTAATGGCCTATTCTTATCGTACTTGTTTATTTCATCAAGCCAGGAAAAATCAACCTTTCCCAGGATTCCCTGATAGATGTAAGTTGTAAGTAAAGATCTTTCTTGTATCAAAAGAAAATTTTCTTTTGATTCTTCCAAAGGTTTTATCGAATTTAAGTAATGGAATAAATGGTCTGCTGCATAAACTAAGGCAAAAACTTTTTGGCTAGTTTCTTCTTTCACACTTCTTAAAATATCAGTAAAAGCTCCTGTAACAAAACTTGTTGGTAATTCTGTCCTTCTAATCTTCAGATTCTTGTATTTTTTCCTTAAAAGCTCTGTTACTATGTTTGCTATTGTCGTCTTTCCACAAAAATCCGGGCCGTCGATGCTTACAACAAAAACGGTCATAATTTTTTTAAGGTTTTAATATAAATAAATTTTTTATTCTTTAATCTCACTTTCTAGTACACTAAGCCTTAGGATTATATAAACTATTAAAGTTGCTATAGTGGCTAAAAGATAATAACCAACACCAACAGCTATTCCTATAGAAGCAACAACCCATAAGGATGCTGCAGTTGTTAAACCAACAACTTTTTCTTTAAATTGAAAAATTGTACCACCACCAATAAATCCTATTCCAACTATTATATAGGCTGCCATTCTTGAGGTATCTGCGTTTGGAAAAGCTGTCAAAGAAATTATAGTTAAAAGAGTTGAGCCTAAGCAAATTAGCATGTGAGTTCTTAAGCCTGCAGGTTTTGCTTTTATTTGTCTTTCATACCCTATTAAACTACCAAGAAAAACAGAAAAAAGCAATTTCAATATCATTACAAATTCTTCCATAATTTAATTTAATCAAAGGATTTATTTATTCTTTAAATGCTCCAGTATCTTCTTGTTTTCAGGTAATTTCTCTCTGCTTCAAGTATGCTTTTGAAAAGTTCTTCTTCATTCCTATGAAACTTTGACAATATTCTTATAGTAGTCTCTGGTCCTATTCCTTTTCCGGCTAAACAATAAGCTGCCTTTTTTCCGTAAGTTAAGAATAAATCTGCAGTTTTTCTAGTTCTTTCAAACTGTTTTTCTTCTTCTTTTGTTATTCCTAAATTTCTTATTTTTTTCTTAACTATTTTCAAAATCCTTTGATTACTTGGTCTAACTATTCCAAGCAAGCGCGCATCACATCTTTTACACTTTAAATCATCAGGAATATTTTTTAAAACAAAAGTTTGGCTCCATTGTCCACAATTCAGACAAACAAACCTTAAACTTGTGCCTAAAAGCCTTTGTTTAAAAAGTTTGAAAATTTCTGGCTCAGGTTTTGCAGGACCAAGAACTTCTAAATACTTATGTCTTATTCCAATCTTTCCTAGAAAAGATAATCCTGGCTTGAAAATAACTTCTATTTCTTTATTCTGAATTTTTTTCAGTATCTCCTTAGCTTTTTCTATATCAAGCTTTTCAACTTCTAGTTCTTTCAAAGTTTCCTTAAAAATTGGTGAGCCGACATAATCATCTATAATTCTTTTAATTGTTGTTTTTCCATAGTCAGCATTTTTAGCGATAGATCCAAATCTTTTTGCAACATGAACAAACTTCCATTCAAATAAATCACTTTTTGTAAGACTTATTTCCAAGTAATTTCTCAAGAATTCTGGGTTTGTGTTAAAAATGACTTCCTTTATTAATTCAGTATTTTTATTTTGAAATTGAAGAATTATTCTATACGGGTCTGTTTTCAAGCCTACTGAGCCGATTCTTGGCGTCAAAAGTGCTGAAATAAACCTTCCAAGAGTTTCGTTAACTAAAGAGCCAAAGCATGAATGAATTATTACTGTATTTTCATAATCTTCAACAAGAATAGTTTTGTCATCTGGAACTATCCTGTAGTCCAACTGTTTTTTTATTGTTTCTACCATTTTTTTAGCAGAGTTTCTATCTATTGGATAAAGCTCTAAAAGTTTTTTTATCGCTTCCTCTTCCCCATTTTTAAGTAAGCTTGCGATTAAACTTCTTATTTTTCCAACTTCTTGAGAAACTTCAAAAGGAACAGGAATTAGTTCGCCTTCCCAGGCTGGGATAGCTGCTTCTATATCAAGAGTAGGTTCAACCATTATTTTGTCTTCCTTAATATCTAAAACACGCCAAGCTTCGCCCTTAACTATAAAGCTACTACCGATTTCGCCATGTAAAGCAACAAATTCTTCATCCAAAACTCCAACGAAACTGTTATCTAAAGAATTAAAAATTTTGTATTGCTTAACATCAGGAATTGTTGAAAGTTGGGTGAAATAATATTCAAATCCTCTCCTCTTCTTTTTTATTTCATTATCAAGAAATATTAAACCTAATTGCTGAAGTTGCTTGCAAACTTCTAGAAATTCTGTAAAGCTTAAATTCCTATAAGGATAGGCTCTTTTAACTATTTCATATGCTTTTTGCAGTTCTATTCTCCAAAAATCATGTGTTAAACCAACTATTTGATGGGCTAAAACATCATAAGAATTCTCATGAAACTTTAACTTTTCCAATTCTTCGCTCAAAGCTTTTCTTGCTATTACTGCTGACTCAAAAATATCATCCTCATCAGTTGAGATAACAATTCCTTTAGCCACTCTTTCTACTTCATGTCCACTTCTTCCAACTCTTTGAATGAGCTGTGTTACTTGTCTTGGACTCATGTATTGTAAAACTAAATCAACACTTCCAACATCTATTCCAAGTTGCAAAGAGCTAGTGGAAATTATTGACTTAATTTGTTCTTGTTTAAACTCTTTTTCAGTTTTAATTCTAACTTCTTTACTTAAACTTGAATGATGCACACCAGCTGGAAACTTCTTATCAATAGCTTTTATTCTTGATGCTAAAATTTCAGCAAATTCTCTTGTATTTGTGAAAGTTAAAACTGAACGAGATTTTTTAATTATTTCCATGATAAACCTAAGTCTTGAAGCAGTTTCTGGCGAAGCAAAGATTTTTTCGCTTATTTTTCTATCCTTAGGTTCAGGTTTTGGATGAACTACTTTTATTTCCATTCCTTTTGGAAAGGTCGCTTTTATTATTTCTACTGGCTTGTTAGGAGAAATAAACTTTGCAACTTCTTCTGGTGAGCCTATAGTCGCACTTAAACCTATAACTTGAAAATCTTTACAAAGCTCTCTTAATCTTTCTAAAGCTAGGCTTAATTGCGTACCTCTTTTTGAGTCAACTATCTCATGAACTTCATCTATCACAACCCACTTTACATTTTTCAAATGCTCTCTAATTCTTTTTCCTGGTAAAATTGCTTGTAAAGTTTCTGGGGTTGTTATAAGCAAAGAAGGAGGAAATTCAACTTGTAACTTTCTTTCATATTGGCTTGTATCACCATGTCTTACAGAAGCTTCTATTCCAGTTTCATTACACCACCATATAAGCCTTTCTAAAAGGTCTCGGTTAAGAGCTTTGAGTGGTGTTACATAGAGAACGCTTATTGGCTTTGGTTTTTCTTCAATAATGAAATGGAAAAGAGGAAGCATACAACTTTCAGTTTTTCCTGAACCTGTTGGTGCAATAACCAAAACATTTTTTCTTTCTAAAATAGAAGGAATTGCAAGTTTTTGTGGTAAAGTAGGTTTTTTAAATCTTTTTTCTACAATTTTTCTTAATTGTGGGTTTAGCAATTCAAAAACCATGATTACCACTAAACTAGTTCAGAGAATATAATTTATGACCTTCTAACATAATAGTAATATAATTAAAATAAGGGCTTACTCTTAAATCTTTTGTTTCATTACTTTTTAAAAAGTTTTTGATAGAAAGCTTTAAAAATCTTTAATCTAAAATAAACAGATGCCAGAATTTAGAAAAATTACTGCGAGTAATAATGGAATAGGACGAAGAGGAGATTTAGACATAATAGCTGACATTTTATCAATCACTTTCCAACCCATAAATAAAACAAATATAATGTACAAGGCAAATTTAAGTTTCACTCAACTTAAAAGCTATCTTGAAGAAATTAAAAACGCAGGGTTGGTAGAAGAAAAGAATTCTCCTATAACTTATCGAATAACTGAAAAAGGAAAAAAGTTTCTTACGATATATTCAGAAATCATGAAAATTTTATATTCTGAGTAATAATTATTCTTGTGAAGGATGTCCAAAAAATAATAAAAATTTTGAATAAAAAGTATAAGATAAAACCTTGGAAGGAAGAACCTTTTAAACTTCTTATAGGAACAATTCTATCTCAAAGGACTAAGGATGAAAAAACTTCTCAAGCTTGGAAAAAACTTTTTTCAAAAGCAAGTACTCCAGAAAAAATTTTGAAGTTGGAAGAAAGTGAAATAAAGAATTTAATAAAAGATGTTGGGTTTTATAGACAAAAAGCAAAAAGAATCAAGCAAGTTAGCAAAATTATTTTAGAAAAATACAAAGGAAAAGTGCCTTCTTCAAGAGAAGAACTTATGAAGCTTCCTGGGGTTGGGCCGAAAACTGCTGACGTGGTTCTTTCTTATTCTTTTGGTATACCAGTAATAGCTGTTGACACTCATGTAACCACAATTTCAAAAAGATTGGGATGGACAAAAAGTAATGAACCAGAAAAAATTAGAGAAGATTTGTATAGACTAATTCCAGAAAAACAAAGGCTTTTGATAAACAGTCTTTTTGTTGAGTTTGGAAAAGAAATTTGCACAGCAAAAAATCCAAAATGTTACAAATGTCCAATTTTAAGTTTTTGTCCTTATGAGCAAAAAAATCTTAAATTTACAACCAGAAGAAGTAAAAAATCTATATGAAAAGTTTTTTTCAATTGAAAAACTATGAAGAAGGCAACAATATTTTTAGTTTTCCTCCTTCTTATACCAGTAGCTTTTTCTCTTAAGGCAAGTATAAAAGAAGGTGAAATAGCAGAGATTGGAAACAACGAGCTTTTGGTTTCTTTTGGAATGGTAAAAGGAAGCATAAGCTTTAGGCTGGGAGAATACAAATGGCCTGCTAGTGAAATATGGCTAGTACCAGAAGGTTCTTTGCCAAGCTATTATAAGTCAACAGGAACTTACTTAGAGCTTCCCGAAAACATAACTTTTAGCACTTGCAAAACTTCAGTATATTATAATGAAAGCCTTGGTTATGCCTTCAAAATTCTAGGGTCACAAATTGCTGAAAATGGAAGCTTTTGTGGTTTAGCTTATAATGGAAGCTATGATGTGATAGCAAAATTCTAGTGATAGCATGAAAGCTTTGCTTATAATTTTGCTTGTTTTTATTTTTTTGTTAATCTTATATTTCTTTTCTTCTCATACTGCTTTTTTCTCAAAGATTGACGTTAACAACACTAATTATTATAAAATTGGAAAAGTGAAAATTGAAGAAGGAAAGGTAACGATATTTAATTCTTCTTTTGATTAACTTTTAATTTTTAAAAAAGAAAAAAATATTTGAGAAGATGTATAGAAAATTGATTTTTTTGTGTTTTTTATTAATTTTTTTACCGAGTATAGGAAAGGGTGTTGAATGTAAATTTATAGATAAAAATTGGGCACTTTATTGGTGCGGAAGAGTGTGTATACCCTCAAACCTTTCTTATATTTATTGTGTCTGTAACAAAGATAGTTCGATTTGTGATATAAACAAATATTATTGTAGTAATTTATCGTATAATAACAATTGGCCAGCTATAAATTGTTTTACAGGAAGTTATATTTACCCTCTAACTCAGTGTGAAGCTTTAAATGTAGAAGGGGCAACTTATTTTCTTACAAAAGATATCATAGACTACTCTAACTCTACTTGTATAGAAATAAAAGCAAATAACATAACTTTAGATTGTCAAAATCATAAGATAGATGGTATAGATGCTTCAAATTCTATAGGAATTTACATAAGAACAGAAAATGTAAAAGTTGTTAATTGTAGCGTGAATGACTGGTTTATTGGAGTTTATTTTTCTTCTAGCTATAATGAAGTGGAGAATGTTTCTGCTATTAGCAATAATGCTGGTTTTCATTTACCTGTATCAAGTTTTAACAAAATAAAATTCAGTAGAGCTATAGGAAATGATATAGGAATCTTTCTAATTGGGAGTTCTAATTACAACAACTTAGAATACCTAGAAATAAAAAACAATAACTATGGAATTTACTTTGAAATTTCTGACTTTAACACAGTAAATACAACAAATCTAAAAGAAAATGATAAAGGTATTTTATTAAGATTTTCTTCAAACAATTTAGTCAAAAATTCTAAGATAGAAAATAACAATTATGGCATTTCAATTTATTATAATGAAACCTCACCAAACTTAATTTTTAACAATTTATTTAACAATACAAGAAACTTTTACTTCTATTTTGGAGGGAAAAACTTCTCAAACCTATGGAATACAACAAAACAAACAGGCCAAAGAATTTATACTTCAGGTTTGATAGGTGGAAATTACTGGACAAACCCAAACAAAACAGGCTATTCTGATACTTGCACAGACTCAAACTATGATGGATTTTGTGATTCACCTTATTTTCTAGATTCAAATAATATTGATTATTTACCTTATACTTCTTCAATTCCACCTTCTTGTGAAGTTTGTCCTTGGATTACAACACTTTCTTTAGTTCCAACAGTTCCTATACCAGATGGTGGAGGGAGCTGGTATGAATACTGTTGTTCAGATGACAATAAGTGTGCAGGTGGAGCGAATTCTTGTGGAAATTCAGATTGTTATGCTGATGTTGCTTGTAACAATAAAGTAAAGGGTGAGTTTACAGGCTATTGTAATAGAGGTAAATCATACTTAAAAGATATTTGTGGAAGTTATTGTGGAGTAATTGATAGCAATGTTTGTTGTGATTCTGGCTTGCTAGATTCAAGATGTAGTGGAGCTACAATAAGCACTCAAGGCAATTGTCCTTCAGGCTATGTTTGTAATTCAACATGCCAATGTGAGCAACTTCCTCCTTGTGACCAATATGATAGAGGTTATCCTGATACTACAACAAATCCTGCTAAATGTTCGGGTTTTGACTATACTTATTCTTCAGCTAATCAAATGAGGGATTATTCAGGAATATATCCAAATTGTAGTTGTGAAGTTACTTATGATTCTTGGATAGAAGAGTTGTCAATAAATGGGAAAACAAGTGGTGAAGTTTACATTCCTCAAGACGAAAACATAACTATAAACGTAAAAATCAAAAACATTGGTAAAAAAGACCAAAAGAATTGGTATTTTGAAATTTCTTCCTGTTTTGAAAATTCTACACTTTGTTATAACCCTTTAACTCTATACTTTAAGAGAGAGGAAGGAAAGCCTATAGTCCATGGTTGCTTCTTCCTAGCAAATTGTACAGGGGATTGTATATTTCTAGAAGAAAATGGAATAAAAGATGGTTTTATAAATCCAGGAGAAGTTATAAGATTAAGTTGCCGGGTTCCAGCTTCTTATTGGCCAATATCAACAAAAGGAAATGGTAGGTTAATATTCTTCCAAATTTATGAGAGTGAATTAACACAGGATGCAGGAAATAATGGCAATGAAGGAAGAGATGGATTAAACGATGCGCTTGGAAAAATAGAAAAAGCTAGCATTTTTGTTAATATAACAGAACCTATTCCTATAAAGGATGTAAATTATACAGCAGAAGTTTTTAAAAATTCTATAGTAAACATAAGCTGGAGACTTTCAGAAAAATTAACAAACTGTATGCTCTATCCTTGTCATACAAAAGTTCATTACTTCGAACCTGGAAAAGCGCCTTCTGCTAGTAATTTATCAGCCTGGCTTGAACCTGAAAATTTTGGAGGATTTAACACAACTCCACTATATCAAAATTACACTATTTATAATGCTTCATTTTTAGCAGATAAATATGGAACTTATTATTTCAGAGTTTATTTTTGGAATAATGATAAATATGTTCTTTCTGATGTTTTTGGTGTAGGGGTCAAAAAAATAACAAGATATTGCACTTTTTCTCCATCTTCTAACGTTTCTATCGGCCCACTTTCAATCAATTTTAAAGTTAGCTTGTTTGGATTTGATAAATTTCCTTCAAACATTACAATTAAATGTTCGCAAGATGAAGAAGATAAAATTGTTGCTGTTAACAACACTACAGGTGTAGCAGAAATAATTTGTGAATATTCTGAAGTAACTGTTCAAACTAACTATACTGCTTCTGCTTTTCTAGAAGACCCTTACTTTACTCCTTGCTATTCAAATATAACAATCAATCCAAAATCAGAAGGTTGTATAATAACTAGCTTTTCACTTAAAGGCGAAATTTCAGAATCGAATGAAGTTTCTCCAGGGGAAAAAATTATTCTAAATTTAGATGGGAGTAATTGTGAAGGAAGAAAGGTGGTTGTAAAAGACTGGAATAATCAAGAAAAATGCTCTTGTACATTTTCTGGAAATAAATGTGAGAATTCAACCTGTTTTAACTCACCTTCAAGCATAGGTAGCTATAGATATAACGCATACTTGAATGAAACAATTGTAGGAACTGCTTTTGTTGAAGTTAAGGAAGTTGTTACAGAATATTGTGGTAATAATGTTTGTAATGCTGGAGAAAATTACAGATCATGCCCTCAAGATTGTCTTTTAGAGGAAATAGAAAGCTTAAATTCTTCACTTCAAAATTTAGAAGAAAAAATGAATGAAATGGGAAATGTTGCAAGTGACTTATGGGACGATTTTAATTCAATTAAAAGTAAATTGGAAGATGCGAAGCAGTATTATTATTCTGAAGATTATGATGAAGCAGTTTCAAAATATTCAGAAGCTATAGATTTATATTACTCACTTGAAGATAATGTTGAAAAAAGAAAAACAGAAGCAAGAGGAATTCCATGGTTGTTAATAATAATCGCAATAACGATAATAGCTGTTTGTATAGTTGTATTTATTCTTTATAAATTTGGCTTCATGGAAAGCAAATGGGAAAAATTGAAGAAAAAATGGGCCAAGCCATACTATTAAACACTTCTCAATACTTTAACTATTTCTTTAATACTTTTTTCCATCTTAATTAATACCATTCCCAAATTAACATCCTTTTCCAACAAGCAAGCAAGAATCATTTCACTATCAACAGGAAAGCATACATAATATCCAT